>JAGPCN010000034.1 GCA_018058035.1 Fuscovulum sp. | reverse complement strand
TGGCCGATGTGGCCACCGTGCTGTTCGCCAAGCACCTGAAGTTCGACCCCAAGGCGCCGCGCTGGCCCGACCGTGACCGCTTCATCCTGTCGGCCGGCCATGGCTCGATGCTGATCTACAGCCTGCTGCACCTGACCGGGTACGAAGACGTGACGCTGGACCAGATCAAGGCCTTCCGCCAGTGGGGCGCGATCACCGCGGGCCACCCGGAATACGGCCATGTCGCGGGGGTGGAAACCACCACCGGCCCGCTGGGCCAGGGCATCGCCAACGCCGTCGGCTTTGCGATGGCCGAGGAACACCTGCGCGCCCGCTGGGGCGCCCGGATGCAGGACCATTACACCTGGGTCATCGCCGGCGACGGCTGCCTGATGGAGGGCGTTTCCCAGGAGGCCATCGGCATCGCCGGCAAGCAGCGGCTGAACCGGCTGATCGTGCTGTGGGACAACAACGGCATCACCATCGACGGCAAGGTGTCGCTGTCGGACGTGACCGACCAGAAGGCCCGCTTTGCGGCCAGTGGCTGGGACGTGTTCGAATGCGACGGCCACGACCCCGAGGATATCGACCGCGCCCTGACCGCCGCCAAGGCCAGCCCCGGCCCGGCGATGGTCGCCTGTTCCACCCATATCGCCCTGGGCCACGCGGCGCAGGACACCTCGAAGGGCCACGGCGCGCTGACCGACAAGGCGCAGCTGGCGGCCGCGAAAGAGGGCTATGGCTGGCCCGGCGGCCCGTTCGAAGTGCCGGCCGAGGTCAAGGCCTGGTGGGAATCCCTGGGCGCCCGCGGGGCCAAGGCCCGCGCCGAATGGGAAGCCCGGCTGGCCGCCCTGCCCGCCGCCCGCCAGGCCGAGTTCCGCCGCATCTTTGCCGGCGAGGCCCCGTCCCGGCTGTCCGGCGCCATCCGCGCGGTCAAGAAGGCCGCCGTGGCCGACCTGCCCAAGCTGGCCACCCGCTCGGCCAGCGAAAAGGTGCTGACCGCGATCAACCCGGTGATGCCGGAAACCTTCGCTGGCTCGGCCGACCTGACGGGATCGAACAACACCAAGACCGCCGACCTGGGGGTGTTCACGCCGGAAGACCGCAAGGGCCGCTACATGTACTGGGGCATCCGCGAACACGGCATGGCCGCGGCGATGAACGGCATGGCGCTGCACGGCGGCGTGCGGCCCTATTCGGGCACCTTCATGGCCTTTACCGACTATGCCCGCCCCTCGATGCGCCTGTCGGCGCTGATGGGCCTGCCGGTGGTCTATGTCATGACGCATGACTCGATCGGCCTGGGCGAAGACGGGCCGACCCACCAGCCGGTCGAGCACCTGGCAATCAGCCGCGCCACGCCCAACACGCTGGTCCTGCGGCCGGCCGACCTGGTCGAAGTGGCGGAATGCTGGGACGTGGCGCTGTCGCAAAAGGCGACGCCTTCGGTCCTGGCGCTTAGCCGGCAGAACCTGCCCGCGGTCCGCAAGAGCCACAGCGCGCAGAACCTGTCGGCCAAGGGCGCCTATGTGCTGGCCGAGGCTGGCGCAAAGCGCCGGGTGATCCTGATCGCCACCGGGTCCGAGGTCGAGATCGCGCTGAAGGCGCGCGACATGCTCGAGGCCGAAGGCATCGGTGCCCGCGTCGTCTCGATGCCCTCGATGGAGCTGTTTGCGGCCCAGGACGAGGCTTACCGCAAGAAGGTGCTGCCCGCCGGCCCGGTGCGGGTGGGCATCGAGGCCGGCGTGCGCCAGGGCTGGGACCGCTGGCTGCTGGGCGAACGCGGCCGCGACGGCAAGGCGGCGTTCGTCGGGATGTCCAGCTTCGGCGCCAGCGCGCCCTATGAGCGGCTCTACAAGGAATTCGGCATCACCGCCGAAGCCGCCGCAGCCGCCGCCAAGACGATGCTCTGATCCGTAGGATGGGCAATATTGCCCATCCTACCTTTTCGGCCGCGCCTCAATGCGCGGCCTTTTCCTTGCCGGTCAGTCGCGCCACCAGCGGCCCGATCACCCGGGTCGCCAGCGGGATGAGCAGGATGCCCAGCCCCAGCCCGAACACGCCGTCGATCGCCGCCTGCACCGCCCATTGCACGAACCCTTGCGCCACCGGCACCGCATGGGCGGCCAGTTCGGCGATGTGGTGGATGGCCTCGTAGGGCCAGGCCCAGAGATGCGTCACCTCTAGCCCGTGCAGCACGATGCTGCCGCCCACCCACAGCATCGCCGCCGTGCCCACGGTGGACAACAGCGCCATCAGCTTTGGCATCCCCACCACCAGCCCGCGGCCAAGGGCGCGGGCGGCGGCGGTCTTGCGGTTGGCCGCCATGTGCAGCCCGATGTCGTCCATCTTCACGATCAGCGCCACCGCGCCATAGACCGCCACGGTGATCAGCACCCCCACCACCGCCAGCGTCGCCCCCTGCATCCAGACCGACGGCGCCTCGACCGTGGCCAGCGCGATGGTCATGATCTCGGCCGACAGGATGAAATCGGTCTTGATGGCGCCGGCCACCTTTTCCTCTTCCAGATGCGCCGGGTCGGCGGTGTCGAAATCCTCCTCGACCTCGGGATCGCCATGCGGGAACAGCTTGTGAAACACCTTTTCCGCGCCCTCGAAGCACAGATAGGCGCCGCCCAGCATCAACAGCGGCGTGATCGCCGCCGGCAGGAACCAGTTCAGCGCCAGAAGCCCCGGCAGCAGGATCACCAGCTTGTTGCGGATCGACCCCATCGCGATGCGGCCGATGATCGGCAACTCGCGCCTGGCCTCGAAGCCATGCACATATTTCGGCGTCACCGCGGCGTCGTCGATCACCACGCCCGCCGCCTTGGCCCCCGCCTTGGCCGCCGCCGCCGCGATGTCGTCGACCGAGGCCGCGGCCACCTTGGCAATCGCCGCCACATCGTCCAGTAGCGCCAGAAGACCGCTCATGCCCTGCCCTTCGCCGATTTCCGCCCCTTTCGACTTAGCGCAGCCGCCGCGATAAGGCAAAGCCCGCCCGGCGTTAGCGCAAACGGCGAATGTTCACGCTAACACACGGAAATCCCGTCGCTTTTCGACTTGGAATGCGGCCGCATACCGATTACCCGAAATCCGACGATTCCCTTCGGAGGCGCAAATGACGATCACCATCGGCATCAACGGGTTCGGACGCATCGGCCGCTGCACGCTGGCCCATATCGCGGAATCGAACCGCAACGATGTGCAGGTGGTGGCGATCAACGCCACCGGCCCGGTGGAAACCAACGCGCATCTGCTGAAATACGACAGCGTCCATGGCCGCTTTCCCGGCACCGTGAAGGTGGTGGATGGCGCGCTGGACCTGGGCCGCGGGCCGATCCGGATGATGTCGACCTACAACCCCGAGGAACTGGACTGGGACGGCGTCGACGTGGTGTTGGAATGCACCGGCAAGTTCAACGACCGCGACAAGGCCGCCGTCCACCTGGGCCGCGGCGCCAAGCGGGTGCTGGTCAGCGCGCCGGCCAAGCGGGCCGACCTGACCGTGGTCTATGGCGTCAACCACCGCAGCCTGCTGCCCGAACACCTGGTCGTCTCGAACGCGTCCTGCACCACCAACTGCCTGGCGCCGCTGGCCAAGGTGCTGAACGATAGCATCGGGATCGAGTCGGGCGTGATGACCACGATCCACAGCTACACCGGCGACCAGCCGACGCTGGACCGTCGCCACAAGGACCTGTACCGCGCCCGCGCGGCGGCGATGGCGATGATCCCGACTTCGACCGGCGCGGGCAAGGCGATCGGCGAGGTGCTGCCCGAACTGGCCGGCAAGCTGGACGGCAGCGCGATCCGCGTGCCCACCCCGAACGTCAGCGCCGTCGACCTGACCTTCATCGCCGCCAAGACGGTGACGGTGGCCGAGGTGAACGAGATCGTCCGCGAGGCCTGCGCCGGCTACATGGGCATGGTGATGTCCTACGACCCCGAGCCCAAGGTCTCGATCGACTTCAACCACACGCCGTTTTCCTCTATCTTCGCCCCCGACCAGACCAAGGTGGTGGGCCGTTCGGTCCGCGTGCTGGCCTGGTACGACAACGAATGGGGCTTTTCCTGCCGCATGGCCGACGTGGCCGGCGTCATCGGGCGGCTCGCGCAGTAGGGGCGTTCGCTGGCGCCCCGCAAGGGGGGCCTCGTGACCGACCGGATCGCCCTGGGGCTGGGGCTTGTGCTGGCCGCGCTGATCGGGGCCGATATCGCCCTGACCGGGGGCGAAAGCCTGCTGTTCCTGGCAGGAAAATTCCTTGACCTGATGGACTGGGTGGAATTCTGGCGCTGACCGCGTCAAACTGCGGTTGCATTTTCCGGCGATCTGGCATTGTTAGCGCTAGCGGAACGTGCAGACGCAGCATCGGAGGATGAGACATGGCGGTCAGGGTTGCCATCAACGGGTTCGGTCGGATCGGGCGCAACGTGTTGCGCGCCATCATCGAATCGGGACGCACCGATATCGAGGTGGTCGCCGTCAACGACCTTGGCCCGGTGGAAACCAACGCCCACCTGCTGCGCTTCGATTCGGTGCATGGCCGCTTTCCGGCCACCGTCACCTCGGGCGAAGACTGGATCGACGTCGGCCGCGGCCGCATCCGCGTCACCGCGCTGAAGAACCCCGCCGACTTGCCCTGGCAAGACGTGGATATCGTGATGGAATGCACCGGCATCTTCACCAGCAAGGAGAAGTGCCTGCCGCATCTGGAAAACGGCTCGAAGCGGGTGCTGATCAGCGCGCCGGGTGACGGCGCCGACAAGACCATCGTCTATGGCGTGAACCATGACACGCTGACCCGCGACGACATCGTGGTCTCGAATGCCTCCTGCACCACCAACTGCCTGTCGCCCTTTGCCAAGGTCCTGCACGAGGCGATCGGGATCGAAAAGGGCATGATGACCACGATCCACAGCTACACCGGCGACCAGCCGACGCTGGACACGATGCACAAGGACCTGTACCGCGCCCGCGCGGCGGCGCTGAACATGATCCCCACCTCGACGGGGGCTGCCAAGGCGGTGGGGCTGGTGCTGCCCGACCTGAAGGGCCGGCTCGACGGCTTTGCGATCCGGGTGCCCACGCCGAACGTCTCGGTGGTGGACCTGAAGTTCATCGCCAGGCGCGCGACCTCGGTCGACGAGATCAACGCCGCCATCAAGGCCGCCGCCGATGGCCCGCTGAAAGGCATCCTTGGCTATACGACGGCCAAGAACGTCAGCATGGATTTCAACCACGACCCGCATTCCAGCGTGTTTCACATGGACCAGACCAAGGTGATGGATGGCACCCTCTGCAGCGTGCTTTCCTGGTACGACAACGAATGGGGCTTCTCAAACCGCATGGCGGATACCGCCGTGGCCATGGGCCGGCTGATCTGATTTTCGACGAAAATCAGGGAGGGGGCGCTCTTGGGCGCCCCTTTTTCCTGACTCTCAGCCATGCATTTCACGCATAGCCGCACCGCAGCATCGGACATTGTTAGCGGTAACCGAAAGGCCCATCTCATTTCCAGGCGGCAGAAAAAGCAGACCCCGCCGGAAAGGAAGACGACAATGCTGACGATGATCGAAACCCTGAAGGAAGCCGCCCGCAAGCGCGCCGCCTATGTCCGCACCCGCGACGAGATCGCCCGGATGCCGCTGGACATCGCCCTCGACCTCGACATCTACCCCGGCGACGCGGCGCGCATCGCGCATGAGGCCGTCTACGGCCGCTGAGGCGCGCGACAGACCTGCGTCGGGGGGCCGGACGGCCCCCTTTTCATTTGCGGTACTTGGCCATCAGTGCCTGCTGCACCGGCTCGGGGACAAAGCGCGACACGTCGCCCCCCAGCCGCGCGATTTCCTTTACCAGCTTCGAGGCGATCGCCTGGCGCCGGGCATCGGCCATCAGGAACACCGTCTCGATGCTGGAATCCAGCGCCCGGTTCATGCCGACCATCTGGAATTCGTACTCAAAATCCGCCACCGCCCGCAGGCCGCGGATGATGATGCCGGCGCCCACGTCGCGGGCGCAGTCGATCAGCAGGTTCTCGAACGGATGCACCACGATCTCGCCGCCGGTGCGGGCCTGGATCTCGTCGCATTCGGCGCGCACCATCGCCACCCGCTCTTCCAGCGGGAACAACGGACCCTTGTCGCGATTGATCGCGACCCCGATCACCAGCCGGTCCACCAGCGCCATGGCGCGCTGGATGATGTCGGTATGGCCCAGCGTGACGGGATCGAACGTCCCCGGATAAAGCCCGATCCGCATCCAGATGTCCTCCGTCCGGCAAACCCCGGCCACGCAACCCGATTGCGCGGCCAAGGGCAAGACCGTTTGCGCCAACAGATGGCCGAAAACGGACGGGCGGGTTCGCGCCGGCCAGGCCCGCCCGGCACACGGCGGTCAGAACCCCTTGATCATGCCTTCCAGCGCGTCCTTCTCGGCCGCCAGTTCCTCGAGCCGGGCCTTGACCACGTCACCGATGGAGATCAGCCCGACCATCCGGCTGCCGTCCAGCACCGGCATGTGGCGGAAGCGGCCATCGGTCATCTTCTGCAACACCGCGTCGGTCTGGTCGGCGGCGGTGCAGCCGACCAGGCGGCTGGTCATGATCGTCTCGACCTTGACCGACAGCACCGCAGGCCCGCGCTTGCCCAGTTCGCGCACGATGTCGCGTTCCGACAGGATACCCTCGGCCGTCGTGCCATCCCTGGACACGATCACCGCCCCGATCCGCTTTTCGGACAGCAGCGCCACCGCGTCGCCGACCGTCGCGCCGGGCGCGATGAAGATGACGGCCGCCTGCGGCTTGGATTTCAGGATCTGGCTGACAAGCATCGGTTCCCTCCCCCGGTGGTTGTCCGATGCAGCGTCACGGGCAACCCCGAGTCTGTCAAGCGATTGATTCAAGACGGCTGATTTCCGACCGGCATTCGCGGACCAGCGCCTCGGCAAAGCGGTTCAGCCGGGCCACGCGGGCATCGTCGGCATGGCGGATCAGCCAGAAACTGCGGGTCAGGCTGATCCGGTCGGGCAGCACGCGCACCAGTTCCGGCGCGGCGGGCAGAGCAAAGTCATGCACCACCCCGATCCCGGCGCCCTGGCGCAGGAAATTCAGCTGCACCGAGACCGAGTTCGACGCGAAGGTCACCGGCGGCGCGCCGATTTCGGCCAGGTAATCCAGTTCCTTGTCAAAGATCAGGTCGGGGATGTAGCCGACAAAGCGATGCTCGGCCAACCGCTCCGCCACCACCGGATGCGCCGCCAGCCAGTCGCGGCTGGCCGCCAGATGCAGGCGGTAGTCGGTCAGCTTCTGCACCGTCAGCCGCCCGGCCGATGGACGGCTGACGCCGATCGCCATGTCGGCCTCGCGCTTGGACAGGTTGAAGACCCGCGGCAGGGCAACCAGTTGCACCTCAAGCCCCGGGTTGGCGGCGGCGATGCGCGCAATCACCTGCGGCAGCAGGTAGTTGGCACAGCCGTCCGGGGCGCCCAGGCGGATCAGCCCGGTCAGCCCCTCGGGGCCGGTCAGGCTTTGCTGGGCCGCACGCGCCGCAGCTTCGGCGCGTTCGGCATGCGGCACCAGGCGGCCCCCCTCGTCGGTCAAGGCATAGCCCTGCGGGCTTTTGGCAAACAGCCGCGCGCCGATTGCGTCTTCCAGCCGCTGGATCCGCCGCCCGACGGTGGCGGGGTCGATCTTCAGCTGCTTGCCCGCGCCCGACAGGCTTTCGCTGCGGGCCACGGCAAGAAAGACACGCAGGTCATCCCAGTCCATCCATGCAATCCTGCAAAATGCTTTTGGCAGATTGCCGCTTTGTCTGGCGTTTGTGCAAGAGTAAACCGACCCCAGCACATCAGGAGGGATTCCATGCAGGACATCGGTCACTGGATCAACGGCAAGCTGGTTGCGGGCACTTCGGGCCGCTTTGCCGCCGTCTTCAACCCCGCCACCGGCGAACAGCAGGCCCGCGTCGCGCTGGCCACGCCGGCAGAGCTGAACCACGCCATTTCCGAGGCCGCCAAGGCCCAGGTCGGCTGGGCCGCCACCAACCCGCAGCGCCGGGCCCGGGTGATGATGGCCTTTGGCGCCCTGATCAACCGCGACATGGACAAGCTGGCCGAACTGGTCGCCCGCGAACACGGCAAGACCATTCCCGACGCCAAGGGCGACGTCCAGCGCGGGCTTGAGGTCGTCGAGGTCTGCATGGGCGCGCCCGCGATGCTGAAGGGCGAATACATGGACAGCGCCGGCCCCGGCATCGACCTTTACGCCATGCGCCAGCCGCTGGGCGTGGTCGCCGGCATCACGCCGTTCAACTTTCCGGCCATGATCCCGCTGTGGAAGATGGCCCCCGCGCTGTCCTGCGGCAACGCGATGATCCTGAAACCCAGCGAGCGCGTGCCCTCGACCTCGCTTTACCTGGCGCAACTCTTGCAAGAGGCCGGCCTGCCGGACGGCGTGTTGCAGGTGGTGAACGGCGACAAGGAAACCGTCGACGGCCTGATCGACCACCCGGTGATCCAGGGCATCGGCTTTGTCGGCTCGACCCCGATCGCGCAGTACATCTATGGCCGCGCGGCGACGAACGGCAAGCGCGCGCAATGCTTTGGCGGCGCCAAGAACCACATGATCATCATGCCCGACGCCGACCTGGACAAGGCGGCGGATGCGCTGGTCGGTGCGGGCTATGGCGCGGCCGGCGAACGCTGCATGGCGATCTCGGTCGCCGTTCCGGTGGGTGAGAAGACAGCGGATGCGCTGATCGAACGTCTGGTGCCGCGGATCGAAAAGCTGAAGGTCGGCCCCTATACCGCCGGCAATGACGTGGACTTCGGGCCGGTCATCACCCAGCAAGCGAAAGACCGCATCCTGGGCCTGATCGACAGCGGCGTTCAGCAGGGCGCTAAGCTGGTGATCGATGGCCGCGGCCTGAAGATCCAGGGCTATGAAAGCGGCTTCTTCGTCGGCCCGTCGCTGTTCGACAACGTCACCGCCGAGATGGATATCTACAAGCAAGAGATCTTCGGACCGGTCCTGACCACCGTGCGCGCCCGGTCCTATGACGATGCGCTGAAGCTGGTGATGGACAACGACTACGGCAACGGCACCGCCATCTTCACCGCCGATGGCGACACCGCCCGCGATTTCGCCAGCCGCGTCAACGTCGGCATGGTCGGCATCAACTTCCCGATCCCGGTGCCGCTGTCGTATTTCTCGTTCGGCGGCTGGAAGAAATCGGCCTTCGGCGACCTGAACCAGTATGGCCCCGATGCGTTCAAGTTCTACACCAAGACCAAGACGGTGACCGCGCGCTGGTTCTCGGGCATCAAGGAAGGCGCCAGCCTGAACTTCAAGGCGCTGGACTGACCGTCCCGCCGACCGGCATTGACAAACGCAGCGCGCCCAAGTCCCTTGGGCGCGTTTGCTTTTCCAAGGGCCGCGATGCCTGTCACCTTCCAGATCCTGCGCGACCGCGGCACGGTCTATGTCCGCTACGATGGCCAGGCCCGGATCGCCGAGACGATCGAGGCCTTTGCCGCCTATACCACAGACCCCGATTGCCGCCCCGGCCAGCGGCAACTGGTCGACCTGTCCGGCCTGACCGGGGTCGAGACGGATTATCTGAGCCTCATGCAGATGCAGGCGATCAAGGCCGACCATTTCGGCCGTGAGGGCCAGCAGACCCTGATCGCCTATTTCGCCCCCAGCCGTAAGGGCCAGGATCTGGCGCTGGCCGTGCTGCGGTCCTGGGACGGGGTTGACCGGGTCGCCGCCCGGATGTTCGAGGACGAAGCCGCGGCGCTGGCCTTCCTGGGGCTGCCGGAACGCCGCATCGCCGATCTGCTGGAAACCGCCGGCTGACCGGCTTGCCAAGCCGGCCTGGCTGCGGTCTTCTGCCGGCATGGACAGCGACTGGACCGCCGATCTGACCCTCTCCGACAGCGCCCGGCACCGGTTGCAGGCGCTGCCCGCCCGCGACGTGCTGCGCGGCGCCGTGCTGTTTCATGCCGGTGACCGGGCGCAGGGCTTTGTCATCCTGCTGTCGGGCCGGATCGAGGTCTTTCTGACCGGGCCCTCGGGGCGCGAAATCCTGCTTTACGCGGTCGAGCCGGGGCAAAGCTGCGTGCAGACCACGCTGGGCCTGATGGCGGACGAGGTCTATTCCGGCGAGGCGCAGGTGGCCGCCGACGCCCGCGTGGTGCTGATCCCGCGCGGGCTGTTCGCCGACCTGATCGACCGCGAACCGGGGTTCCGCGCCTTTGTCATGCAGGCCTTCGCCCGCCGCATGTCGGATGTGACGCGGCTTCTGGAACAGGTCGCCTTCGGCCGGGTCGAGGCGCGGCTGGCCGCCGCCCTGCTGGACCTGCAACACGATGGCCTGGTGCAGGCGACACAGGGCGACCTGGCCGCGCGCATCGGATCGGCGCGCGAGGTGGTGTCGCGGCGGCTCGACGCGTTCCACCGCCAGGGCTGGGTCGAAACCGACCGCGGCCAGGTGCGGCTTCTGGACCCCGGCGCCCTGCGGTCGCTGGTCGCCGCACCTTTGTGACCAGATCACAGACGGCCCGGCCGCGAATCGGTTAACCTTTGGTTGTCGAACGCCGCAAAGGCGGCGCACAGGAAAGGAAACGACCATGTTCAAGATCAATGTCGGCGGCCTCGACAAGATCCTGCGGATCGCGGTGGGGCTTGCGCTGCTGGTGTGGTTCTTTGTCGATCAGGGCCAGGGCTTCTGGCACTGGGCCAAGCTGATCGGCATCGTGCCACTGGCGACCGGCCTCATGGGCACCTGCCCGCTGTATTCGATCCTCGGGCTGTCGACCTGCCCGATGAAGCGGGCCTGACCGGGCGGAGGCGCCGGAATTTTTGAAAATTCCGGACCGATTTCTTCGAAGAAATCGGCGCCCTGATCAGGCGGCGGCGGCCAGACGGCAGGGGAGGAACTCTTCGACCTTCACCCCCTGCCCTTCAAAGGTGCAGAACGAGGCGGTCGGCACTTCGGTCCAGCCGCCTTCGTCATCCTCCAGCGGTTCCGAGACCACGGCCATCCCGGCCCTTTTTTCGGACCAACGGTAGTAGAGGCTGGGCGCCGCCGCGTCGGTGGCGTAGCGCACGGCGAAAAGCCGGCGCCCGTCCGACAGCGCCGCCGTCATCCGCAGGTGCGGCGCCGCGCCCTTGTCGCGCGCCAGCCGGATGAAGCGGGCCGAGGCGCGTTCCAGCGCGCCGCGCGGATCATCGTCCAGCCCCTCGGCCACCGCGGCCAGGAACAGCGCCTCGCTGTCGGTGGCGCCCTTGCGGTGCGGGTAAAGCTGATCGGGGATCATCATGTCGGCATCGCGGCGAAAGCCGTCATAGCCGCCGACCTGCCCGTTGTGCATGAAGGACCAGACCCCATGCACGAAGGGATGACAGTTGTTGCGGCTGGTCGCGGTGCCCGTGCTGGCCCGCACATGCGCCAGGAACAGGCCCGATTTCACCTGCGCGGTCAGGCTGCGCAGGTTCGGGTCGGACCAGGCCGGCATGATGTCGCGAAACAGGCCCGGCTCGGGCCGGTCGCCATACCAGGCCACGCCAAAGCCATCGGCATTGATCGCCGAATGGCACTGCGTGGCGCAATGGCTTTGGTGGATCAGCGAATGGCCGGGGCGGCTGATGATCTCCTCCAGGAAGATCGGCTGCCCGGTATAGGCGGCCCAGCGGCACATCAGCGGGGCCCTTTCGCACGGTTCATGGTGTCACGCCTGTATTGTTTTTTCGTGACATTACCATGTTCTGCCGCCCCGTAGCGGAGAAATTCGCGCCAATTCTTACGGCTCGACCTCTTCCACCACCATCAGGTCGCGGACGCTTGCGCCCTTGGCATGCGCCAGCGCCGCCTGATAGGCGGCCGAGTGGTAGCATTCCACCGCCTTTTCCAGGCTGGGGAAGCGCGCCACCACGTTGCGGGCACGGTCGTTGCCCTCAAGCTGCACATAGCGCCCGCCGCGGGCCAGGAAGACGCCGCCATGCGCGGCGATCGCCGGCCCGGCCTCTTTGGCATAGCGACCATAGGCCTCGGCGTCGGTCACATGGACATGGGCGATCCAAAGCGCGGTCGGCATGTCAGGCCCCCAATGCGGCTTCGGCCGCTGCAATCGCCGCATCGGCCAGCGCGATGTCGGCGCCGCCGGCCTGCGCCATGTCGGGGCGGCCACCGCCGCCCTTGCCGCCCATCGCCTCGGCGGCGGCCTTGACCAGCGTCACCGCGCTGATGCGCGCGGTCAGGTCCGCCGTCACGCCCGCCGCAACCGCCGGTTTCGCGCCGGTATCGGCAATCAGCAGCACCGCGCCCGAGCCGATCCGGCCCTTGATCTCGTCGATCAGGGCCGGCAGATCCTTGCCCGACACGCCCGAAACCACCTGGGCCACAAAGGGCACCCCGTTGATTTCCCTGGCTTCCGGCCCTGCCCCCTTGCCGCCCATGGCGACCTCGCGGCGCAAGCTGGCGACTTCGCCCTCCAGCTTGCGGCGTTCGTCAAACAGCGCCTTGACGCGGTCGACCACCTCGCCCACCGGGGCCTTCAGCACCGCCGCCACCTCGGCCAGACGGGCGTCTTGCGCGCGCAGATGGTCCAGCGCCGCCTGGCCGGTCAGCGCCTCGATCCGCCGCACCCCGGCGGACGAGGCCGAATCCCCCAGCATCACCAGCGCGCCGATGTCGCCGGTGCGCGCCACATGGGTGCCGCCGCACAGTTCCAGGCTGTAGGTCCGCCCATCGGCGCCCTTGCCCGAGCCGTCCAGCCAGCCCATCGAGACCACGCGCACTTCGTCGCCGTATTTCTCGCCGAACAGCGCCTGCGCGCCAAGCGCCCGGGCATCGTCGGGCGTCATGATCCGGGTCTCGACCGGAGCATTCTGCCGGATGAAGGCGTTCACCTCGGCCTCGACCGTGGCAAGTTCACCCGCCGACAGCGCCGCGGAATGCGAAAAGTCGAACCGCAGGCGGTCAGGCGCGTTCAGCGACCCCTTCTGCGCCACATGGTCGCCAAGGGCACGGCGCAGCGCCTCGTGCAGCAGGTGCGTCGCGGAGTGGTTGGCGCGGATCTGGCCGCGCCGGGCGTGGCTGACCTCAAGCTTGGCGGGCTGGCCCTTGGCAATCGCGCCTTCGGCCACCCGGCCGATGTGAATGAACACCCCGGCGGCCTTTTTCGTATCCGTCACCTCGACCATGCCGGTATCGGTGCGGATCAGGCCGCTGTCGCCGACCTGGCCGCCCGACTCGGCGTAGAAGGGCGACTGGTTCACCACCACCTGCACCGCCTCGCCCGTCTGGGCGGCACCGATCTCGGCGCCGTCGCGTACCAGGGCCAGGACGACACCCTCGGCGGATTCCAGGTCATAACCCAGGAACTCGGTCACGCCGCGATCCTCGGCGATCTCGAACCAGACCTTGGCGTCCGCCGCCTGGCCGGTGCCGGCCCAGGCGGCCCGCGCCTTGGCCTTCTGCTCGGCCATCGCGGCGTCGAACCCGGCCACGTCCACCGCCCGGCCTTGCTCGCGCAGCGCATCCTGCGTCAGGTCCAGCGGGAAGCCGTAGGTGTCATACAGCCGGAAGGCCGCGGCACCCGGCAGGTCACCGCCTTCGGGCAGCCGCGCCAGTTCGTCATCCAGAAGCCGCAGGCCGCGGTCCAGCGTCTGCTTGAACCGGGTTTCCTCCAGCTTAAGCGTTTCCTCGATCAGCGCCTGCGCCCGCGTCAGTTCGGGATAGGCCGTGCCCATCTGCCGCACCAGAGCCGGCACCAGCCGGTGCATCACCGGGTCCTGCGCGCCCAGCATGTGGGCATGGCGCATCGCGCGCCGCATGATCCGCCGCAGCACATAGCCGCGGCCCTCGTTCGACGGCATCACCCCGTCGGCGATCAGGAACGAGACCGAGCGCAGGTGATCGGCGATCACCCGGTGGCTGGTCTTGCCCTTGCCGTCCGGGTCGCCGTTGGTGGCATGCGCGCTGGCCTCGATCAGGCTGCGCATCAGGTCGGTGTCATAGTTGTCGTGCTTGCCCTGCAACAGGGCGCCAATCCGCTCCAGCCCCATGCCGGTGTCGATCGACTGCATCTCCAGCGGGATCAGCCGCCCATCGGCGAACTGTTCGTTCTGCATGAAGACGTTGTTCCAGATCTCGATGTAACGGTCACCGTCCTGTTCGGCGCTGCCGGGCGGGCCACCCCAGATGCTGGGGCCGTGGTCATAGAAGATCTCAGTGCAGGGGCCGCAGGGGCCGGTCGGCCCCATCCGCCAGAAGTTGTCGTCGCTGGCGATGCGGATGATCCGCTCTTCGGGAAGGCCAGAGATCTTTTTCCAGTAACCCGCGGCTTCGTCGTCGGTGTGATAGACGGTGACCGAAAGCCGGTCCTTCGGCAGGCCGAAATCCTTGGTCAAAAGCTCCCAGGCAAAGGCGATGGCCTGTTCCTTGAAGTAGTCGCCGAACGAGAAATTCCCCAGCATCTCGAAGAAGGTATGATGCCGGGCGGTATAGCCCACGTTGTCCAGGTCGTTGTGCTTGCCGCCGGCGCGGACGCATTTCTGCGCCGTGGTCGCGCGCTTGTAGTCGCGGGTCTCGACCCCGGTGAACAGGTTCTTGAACTGCACCATGCCCGAGTTGGTGAACATCAGCGTCGGGTCGTTGCGCGGCACCAGCGGAGAGCTGTCGACCACGCGGTGGCCGTTCCTCTGGAAGAAGTCCAGGAAGGTAGAGCGGATGTCGTTCAGGGATGCCATGGGCGGGGCCTTTCCGGGCGGCAGACTGGCGTTCGGCCCTTCGTTTAGCCGCGCATCGCCGGCCTGTCCACAGCCCCCGCACATCGCCGTGCCGCACATGAGCAAAAGGCCGGAGGGGGTGCCTCCGGCCTTCGGTGCGATACCTGCCGCGGCGGGCGCGGGGCCCGCGGGCGCTCAGTCCTCCGTCAGCTCCTCGCCGTCGGCGCCACCTTCCATGGCGAAGTCCAGCCCGTTGGCGGCGCGGATCTTGTCCTCGATCTCGGCGGCGATGGCGGGGTTCGACTTCAGGAAGGTCTTGGCGTTCTCGCGGCCCTGGCCGATGCGTTCGTCGCGGAAGGAATACCACGAGCCCGATTTCTCGACCACGCCGGCCTTGACGCCGATGTCGATCAGCTCGCCGGTCTTCGAGATGCCCTCGCCGTACATGATGTCGAACTCCACCTCCTTGAAGGGGGGCGCGACCTTGTTCTTGACCACCTTGACGCGGGTGGTGTTGCCCACAACCTCGTCGCGGTCCTTGATGGCACCGATGCGGCGGATGTCCAGCCGCACGCTGGCGTAGAACTTCAGCGCATGGCCGCCGGTGGTGGTTTCGGGGCTGCCGAACATCACGCCGATCTTCATGCGGATCTGGTTGATGAAGATGACCATGCAATTGCTGCGGCCGATCGAGGCGGTCAGCTTGCGCATCGCCTGGCTCATCAGGCGGGCCTGGGCGCCCACCGTGGCATCGCCCATGTCGCCCTCAAGTTCGGCCTTGGGCGTCAGCGCGGCGACACTGTCGACCACGATCAGGCTGACCGCGCCCGACCGCACCAGCGTGTCGACGATCTCAAGCGCCTGTTCGCCGGTGTCGGGCTGCGAGATCAGCAGCTCGTCCAGGTTCACGCCCAGCTTCTTGGCGTACTGCGGGTCCAGCGCGTGTTCGGCATCGACAAAGGCGCAGACGCCGCCCTTCTTCTGCTCTTCGGCCACCACATGCAGCGTCAGCGTGGTCTTGCCGCTGGATTCCGGCCCGTAGATCTCCACGATCCGCCCCTTGGGCAGGCCGCCGATGCCAAGCGCGATGTCAAGGCCCAGGCTGCCGGTCGAGGTCGCCTCGATCTCCATCGCCGGGCTGTCGGCGCCGAGCCGCATGATCGAGCCCTTGCCGAACTGCCGCTCGATCTGCGCAAGCGCGCTTTCCAGCGCCTTCTGCTTGTCCATGTCCCGCTTGCTCCCGAGGTCGAGGAGGTTTGCCACCGCCATATCCAGTCCCCTTATTTCACAGCCGCCTGTCGGCAGCAATCCGCACCGATGTTCCCCAGGTGTTCCCGATCTTATGAGATCAAAAGGAGAACAGATCAAGCCAATTTTCGTAAAATCAGCTTTTGCGCGATTTCCTTAAGGGATAGTTTACGCCGACCGGAAAAAACCGCGCCGATGCGGGCGGGATGAAGAAAAAGGGGCAGTGATGCTGGTTTTCTGGGAAGAGCGGCTGGCATTCCTTGCCACGCCGAAGACAGGGTCGACCGCCGTCGCGGCCGCGCTCGAATCGCTGGCGGCAGTGTCGATCCAGCGCCCGCCAGTGCTGAAGCACACCACCGTCCACCGTTTTCGCCGCTTCTTCGGGCCCTATCTCGAAGCCGCGTCCAAGGCCGACTGGACCGTGGTCGCCCTGATGCGCGAGCCGCGCGACTGGCTGGGGTCGTGGTACCGATTCCGCCAGCGCGAGGAAACGCCGGCCGCGAAATCGACCCGCGGCATGTCGTTTGACGACTTCGTCCGCGCCTGGTGCCGCGACCCGCGCCCCGAAGTGGCCGATGTTGGCAGCCAGGAGCGGTTCCTGCGGCCGCGGCAGGGCCAGGGCGTCGACCGGCTGTTCCGCTACGAAGAGATCGGAACCTTTGTCGATTTCCTCGAGGAGCGGCTGGGCTGCGAAATCCTGCTGCCGCGCCTGAACGTCTCGCCGCCCGGCCTGACCGACCTGACGCCCGAAACCGAGGCCCTGCTGCACCAGGTCGCCGCCCCGGACTTCGAGCTTTATGAAAGCCTGACCGTCCGCGCCTGAGCCGGACCCGCCGTCGATCCGCCGGGCACCGATTTTCGCGCGAAGATCGGATGCGAAAATCGCACGATTTTCGGCGCCCAACCGCAGAGGTCGCGGCGAATCGGGCCTTGTGGTCCAGATGGCCCGACGCGCTGAATGTGGCCGCGCCGCACCCGCAGACCGGGCTTGAGTTCGGGGCCGTTTCGCGGGCAATGCCATGGACCGACCGACAGGCTGGGCCGGCCAGATGCGTCGGGGGTACCGCAGCACTGGTCGGCGGCGGATGGTGCCCTCCAGTTCAGTCGGGGCATCCGTCGCCTGGCGGGCGCGGCAGCGGCGAGGCGGCAGCGGCGAGTCTGGCCCCACGGGCCCGCGGCGCAGCCGGGTGCGCGGCAGGATTCCGGCCAGGCTCACCGGTCAGTGCAGCTGGCCCTGCACGGTCGAGGTCAGGTCGTTCAGGGTGAAGGGCTTCGGCAGGAAGACCGAGTTCGGGATGCGGGCCTGGTCGGCCGACAGCACGTCCTCGGCATAGCCCGAGACGAAGACGACCTTGACGTTCGGCCGATCCTCCAGCGCACGCTTGACCCAGGAGGGACCGTCCATTCCCGGCATCACCACGTCGGTGACGAAGATGTCGACCTCAAGCCCTGGATCCTCAAGCGTCTTCAGCGCCTCTTCGGCGTTTTCGGCCTCGAGCACCGTATAGCCGCGCATGCGCAGCGCCCGGCTGGCAAAGGCGCGGACCGGGGCCTCGTCCTCGACCAGGAGGACGACGCCATCGCTCTTGCGGATCATCAGCTTCTTCGCCGGCTCCTCGGCCACGGGGGGTGCAGGCTCGGCGGTGCGGACGACCTCGTGAACGGGGAAGAACAGCTCGAACACGGTGCCGCGGCCGACCTCGCTATCGACGAAGATATAGCCGCCGGACTGCTTGACGATGCCGTAGACGGTAGACAGCCCCAGGCCCGTGCCCTCGCCCACCTTCTTGGTGGTGAAGAACGGCTCGAAGATCTTGGGCAGTTTCTCGGCCGAGATGCCGGTGCCGGTGTCGATCACCCGGATCACCGAATATTCCCCTGCCGGCATCGTCGCCTTGTCGCGCACCAGGGGCGCCTCCAGCGTCTTGGCCTCGGTCTCGATGCGGATCGCGCCGCCTTCGGGCATCGCGTCGCGCGCATTCACCACCAGGTTCATCAGCACCTGTTCCAGCTGCCGCTTGTCGGCGCGGATCGGCCCTAGCAGCGGATCATGCGCCAGCCGCAGCGTCACCCGCTCGCCGACCAGGCGGTTCAGCAGATGCGTCAGGTCAGCCAGCGCCTCTTGCAGGTCCAGCGTCTCGGGCTTCATCGTCTGCTTGCGCGAGAAGGCCAGCAACTGGTTCACCAGGCCCGCGGCGCGGTTGGCGTTCTGGCGGATCTGTTCCAGGTCGGCATAGTCGCCATCGTCGCGGTCGTGGTTCAGCAGCAGCAGGTCGCAATGACCCGAGATCGCGGTCAGCAGGTTGTTGAAGTCATGCGCGATGCCGCCGGCCAGCTGGCCGATCGCCTGCATCTTCTGGCTCTGGGTGAACTGCGCCTCGAGCTTCTTCAGGGCAGTCGCGTCGGCCAGCACGGCCAGCGCGCCGGGGCGGCCCTGCTCGACGATCCGGCGCAGTTGCACCTGGACAAAGCTGTCGTCCGTCGCGCGCCGCACCCGCAGCACCTCGGAGCCGGCGGGCAGGCGTTCGGTCACCACATCCGACAACCAGTCGGCCACCGGGCGCCCCAGGTCCTCGAACAGGTCATGGAACGACAGGCCCGTGACTGGCATGTCGCCCAGAAGGTCGCGCGCCGCCCGGTTCAGGCTGCGCAGCGCACCGTCGGCGGTGAACTTCATCAGCGCCACCGGCACATTCTCGAAGTCGGTGCTGACGGTATCGGCGTCCGAGCGGTCGGCGGCGGGCAAGAGGAAGATCTCGCGCCGGTCGCCGACGCCTTCGACCTCGGCCACGATGGCGCGCAACGGGCCGTCCTGCGACGACACCTGCACCTCTTCGCCGCTGGAGAACCGCGGTTGCAGGAAGATGCGGTCCAGCCGCTTCGGCCGCTCGCCAACCAGCCGGCGCATCGCCTCGTTCGAGAACAGCACCACGCCGGCGCGGTTGGCCACCACCATCGGCAGGCTGAGCGCCTCGGCGCCGCGGCCGGTGGGGGTGCGATCCTGGAATTCCTCGATCCGCCACAGGAAACGGTCGGCGGCGACGCGGTGGACCGACAGGCGCAGGTGGCCCCGGCGCGTCACCACATCCTCGCGCGCGGCGCCGGTGTTGGCGGCGCGCGATTGCAGGCGGAACAGCACCGCCGAGGGCGAGGCGAACTGTTCATGCAGCACGCCCACCAGGGTTTGCGCGGCATTCTCGCCGAACCGGGCCATGGCGGCGGCATTGCGGAACTGGACCTGGCCCAGCTCATCGGTGGAAAAGCAGGGGGCGGCATCCTCGCCCACCAGAAGCAGCAATTGCGCCGCCAGCCGGCTGTCGCGCCGCTGGTCGGCGGCGGCCATGCCGCGCACCACCAGCGTCAACCCGATCAGCGCCAGGCCGACGACGACCAGCGTCACGCGCGTGGCCCAGCCATCGGCCAGCACGGCCAGCCCCAGCGAGACGGCCGCCGCCGCCAGCACCCAGACAATCCTGCCAGACATCCCGCGCGAGGCGGACATGACGGCCCTCAGTTCGGTTTCCGGTCGCAGCACCTGATCCTCCGTCACGGATTCGGCCATCCGCGCCCCAATAGGAGAGGCATTTTCTTAATCGCGACTTAATCGCAGCCGGAAAACAGCCGCAAGTTGTTCCTTCCGGTTCAGGTTCTCCGAAGGATAGCAAGGCCAAAGCCGTCACCGCCCTGCAACGGTGTCAGGCGCATCTGGCGGTCGACCGTCCAGCCGGGGTGGCGGGCCAGGAAGGCGGCGATGCGGTCTTCGTTTTCCTCGGCAAGCAGCGAGCAGGTGGCATAGGCGATGCAGCCGCCGGGGGCGACCATCGCCGCGGCGCGGTCCAGGATGGCGTCCTGAAGCGTGCAAACTGCGGTCAGCCGGTCTTCGGTCAGCGCCCATTTGCCGGTGGGATCGCGCCGCCAGCTGCCCGAGCCGGAACACGGGACATCTGTCAGGATCACGTCATAAGGCGCTGTCTTTTCTGGTTTTTCCGTGATCGTCACGGCCACGCCCGCGCGTGCTGCACGGGCCGGAAGGTCTGCCATCCGGCGCGGGTTGGCGTCATGCGCCCAAAGC
>JAGPCN010000260.1 GCA_018058035.1 Fuscovulum sp. | reverse complement strand
TGCGGGTGGAAAGCGACCTGCCGGTGCTGTTGTCGAACGGCAATCCGGCGGGCCATGGCCCCGGCTGGGCCGAATGGCATGACCCCTGGCCCAAGCCCGCCTATCTGTTCGCGTTGGTTGCGGGCGATCTGGTGGCGCATCGCGATGTGTTCGTGACGCGGTCGGGGCGGAAGGTGGATCTGGCGGTCTGGGTCCGCCCCGGCGATCAGGACCGTTGCGCCTATGCGATGGATAGCCTGATCCGGTCGATGAAATGGGACGAGGAGGTCTATGGCCGGGAATACGATCTGGACGTGTTCAACATCGTCGCCGTCGATGACTTCAACATGGGCGCGATGGAGAACAAGGGGCTGAACATCTTCAACTCCAAGCTGGTGCTGGCATCCCCCGAGACGGCGACGGATGACGATTACGGGCGCATCGAGGCGGTGATCGCGCATGAATACTTCCACAACTGGACCGGCAACCGCATCACCTGCCGCGACTGGTTCCAGCTGTGCCTGAAAGAGGGGCTGACGGTGTTCCGCGACCAGCAGTTCAGCGGAGACATGCGGTCCCATGCGGTGAAGCGGATCGAGGATGTGATGGTCCTGCGCGCCCGCCAGTTCCGCGAGGATCAGGGGCCGCTGGCGCACCCCGTCCGGCCCGAAAGCTTTGTCGAGATCAACAACTTCTACACCGCCACGGTTTACGAAAAGGGCGCCGAGGTGATCGGCATGCTGAAGCGGCTGGTGGGCGATGACGGCTACGTCCGCGCGCTTGAGATGTATTTCGACCGGCACGACGGGCAGGCGGCCACCATCGAGGATTGGCTGGCGGTGTTCCAGGAGGCCACGGGCCGCGACCTGTCGCAGTTCAAGCTGTGGTATTCGCAGGCCGGAACACCGCGGCTGAAGGTCTCGGATGACTGGAAGGACGGCACCTATACGCTTCATTTCGAACAGGAAAACCCGCCCACGCCCGGAGAGCCGGTGAAGCGCCCGCTGGTGCTGCCGATCGCGGTGGGCCTGTTGAACCCCAACGGCGACGAGGTGGTGCCGACGACGGTGCTGGAGATGACGCAAGGAAAGCAGAGCTTTGCCTTCCCGGGGCTGGCCTCGCGCCCCGTGCCGTCGATCCTGCGCGGCTTTTCCGCCCCCGTGGTGCTGGACCGCAAGGCCAGCCCCGAAGAGCGCGCCTTCCTGCTGGCCCACGACACCGACCCCTTCAACAAATGGGAGGCGGGGCGGGCGCTGGCCAAGGATATGCTGGCCCGCATGGTGACCGAGGCCGCCGCGCCGGGGCCAGACTGGCTGGACGCGCTGGCCGGCGTGGCGCTGGACGACAGCCTGGACCCGGCGTTCCGGGCGCTGGCGCTGCGGCTGCCGGGCGATGACGACATGGCCCAGACGCTGGCGGCGGCGGGCGTGGTTCCCGACCCCGACGCGATCCACGCCGCCCGCCGCCGCGCCGGCCAGGCGCTGGCCGAGCGGCTGGCGCCGCAGCTGCCCGGCCTGATCGCCGGGCTGGCCGAGCCTGGCCCCTTTACCCCCGACGCCCGCGCGGCGGGGCGGCGGGCGCTGCGGGTGGCGGCGCTTGGCCTGTTGACGCGCACCGATGGCGGCCGCGCCGCCGCGGCGGCCTTTGCGGCGGCCGACAACATGACCGAGGAGGTCGGCGCGCTGGCCGCCCTTCTGGACATCGGGCAGGGCCAGGCCGAACTGCGCCGATTCGAGGCCCGCTGGGGAGCCAACGCCTTGGTGATGGACAAGTGGTTCGCGCTGCAGATCGCGCTGGCCCCGCCCGACCGCGCGCCCGAAGTGACCGAGGCGCTGACCGCGCATGCCGCCTTCGACTGGAAGAACCCCAACCGCTTCCGCAGCGTGATCGGCGCGCTGTCGGGCAACCATGCCGGGTTCCACCGGGCCGACGGGGCGGGCTATCGGGTGGTGGCCGACTGGCTGCTGCGGCTGGACCCGCTGAACCCGCAGACCGCGGCGCGGATGTCGACGGCGTTCGAGACCTGGGCGCGCCATGACGCCGGGCGGCAGGCGCAGGCCAAGGCGCAACTGGACCGCATCCTGGCCGCCCCGGGCCTGAGCCGCGATCTGGGCGAGATGGCCGCGCGGCTGCGCGGGGGGTAAGGGGCCGCTCCTCGTCGCAGTTCCTGCGCTCGTCGCCGGGACGGACCTGGCCGAGTGCCTGCGACGAGCCGACGCAGTCGGACGAGGAGCCCCCCGCGCCCCGTCAGCCCTTGAGGCAATAGGGTTGCGCGCGGGTCCAGGCCGCCATGTCGGCGCGTTTCGACGCCTTGCGGAACGGCGACCATTGCCGACCGACGCCGCGGTTGCCCTTGCCGGCCACCACGCCGTCGCGCGCCACGTCGCGGGCAAGGATCTCGACCGCGCAGGCCAGGTTGCCGGCGCCGTCCTTCAGCGCCCCGGACGACCGCGCCGTGCAGCCGTTGCTGCGTGCAGTCTGCGGCGAAATCTGCATCAGCCCGATCCAGCGCCCGCCGCCGCCCGCGGCGCCCGGGTTCCAGCCGCTTTCATGCTTGGCCAGCGCGCTCATCATGCCGACCCAGAAGGCGCGGCGTTCCTGCGGGCCGGCCTGCGCATAGCCGGGGCACCAGGTCTCGATGTCGGCGGGCACCCGGCCGGCCAGCACCGCGTCCTGCTCAGCCACCGCCTGCATCGCCGAGGCCGTCCAGGCGCCGGCCTCGGGGCGGTGGTCCCACCGCATCGGCATCGGCGCCGACATCGACCCCTTGGTCGCCTCGACGCAGCCGGCCAGCGCCAGCGCCGCCACAATGCCGGCCGCCGGGCCAAGACGCGACACGCAACCACCACGCGAAATCCGCCGCCGTTCCATCATTCCGCCCCTTTCCAAGACCAGAACTTGCCCCGTTGAACCTTTGGGAACGGGCCGACCATGGTCTCTACACCGCAACTCTCCGGTCTGACCACCCGCCTGGCGGGCCCTGCGCGGCTTCTTGCCGCCCGGCTGGGCCAGGTCGCGCGGCCGCGCCGCGCCGCGCCGGGCGCCGACGTTCCGACCGGCGGCCTGCTGCAGGGCCGCGTCCTGGTCCCGATCCTGCCCCGCGCGCCCGAGGCCGACCTGTGGGACCGTGTCGTCTCGGCCTGGTCGATCGCGGCGGCCGAGGACCGCTGGGGGGAACTGCTGGCCGCCCTGCGGCTGGCCGACCAGGCCCGCACCGGAGCGCCGGGCGGCCGCCGCCTTGCCACGCTGGTCAGCGAAGGCGCCCGCGCCGCGCTGACCGCCTGCCTGCGCCGCCGCGACTGGCCCGCCGCCCTTGTCGAGGTCGACCGCCTGGCGGCCGTGCAGGCCGCCCACCCCGAGGATTACGCCGCCGCCCACCTGCTGGCGCAGGGCCATCTCGACTATGGCTGGGCCCGGCGCAGCGCCGAACCCGGCCCCGGCCTGCCGCGCGAGGTCTGGCAGGACTTCCTGGACCATACCGCGCTGGCCGAAGCCGCGTTGGAACCCTTTGATCCGCTTGAAGAAATGTCTCCCCTGCTGGCCGGATCGCGCTATCTGCTGGTCCGCGGCATCGAGGATGGCGACGCCATCTGCCGCGACTGGTACGAGGACTGGTCCGACCTGGATCCGACCAACCCCGAACCGCACATGACCCATGCCGTCCACCTGCTGCCGCACTGGTTCGGCTCTCTGGCCAGCTTTGGGGCCGAGGCGCTGGATGCCGCCCGGCGCACCCGGCATTCCTCGGGCGCCGCGGCCTATGCGCTGTTCCACCTGTCGGCGGCCGAGTCGCTGGGCGACCTGCCGCCGCACCTGGACCTGGACCTGTTCCTGATGGGCCTGACCGATTTCTACCAGGCCACCGGCTGCCAGTACCGCGCCAACATCGTCGCCGCCGCCCTGACCGACCTGCATCACAGCCTGTCGCTGGAGGCCAAGCCCGGCTCGCCCCGGATCCGGCTGGTCGAAGAGGCCTTGTCACAGCACCTGCGCGAGAACCTGCGGGAATTCCATGTCGCGGCCTGGGACAATGGCGAATCCTGCATCGAATATGCGCTGAGCCATGTCTTCGCCCGCGACCTGGCCAAGGGTGCGCGCATCCACATTGGCCCCGAGGGCATGCTGGCCCGCCCCGCAGCCTGAACGCCCCGCCGCCTGAACGCCGCGCCGCCTGAGGCCGGCCCGCAGACCGTTCCCCCTTGCCCCGCGCCGCCCGGCGCCCTAAACGCTGGCCTGTCAGAAGCCCGCGTCAGGGGATGCCCATGCTGGACCTTTCCTTCACCCCGCCCAAGCCCCGCGTCATCCAGGGCGCGAAACACGACTGGGAACTGGTGATCGGGATGGAAATCCACGCCCAGGTCTCGTCCAACGCCAAGCTCTTTTCGGGCGCCTCGACCACCTTCGGGGCGGAACCGAATTCCAACGTCTCGTTCGTCGATTGCGCGATGCCGGGGATGCTGCCGGTGATCAACGAATTCTGCATCGAACAGGCGGTGCGCACGGGCCTGGGGCTGAAGGCGAAGATCAACCTGATGTCGGCCTTCGACCGCAAGAACTATTTCTACCCCGACCTGCCGCAGGGCTACCAGATTTCCCAGCTTTACCACCCGATCGTGGGCGAGGGCGAAGTGGTCGTGGAAATGCAACCCGGCGTCGCGCGCCTGGTGCGGATCGAACGCATCCACCTGGAACAGGACGCCGGAAAGTCGATTCACGACATCGACCCGAACCTGTCCTTCGTCGACTACAACCGCACCGGTGTGGCGCTGATGGAGATCGTCAGCCGCCCCGACATCCGCGGCCCCGAGGAAGCTGCCGCCTATGTCACCAAGCTGCGCCAGATCCTGCGCTATCTCGGCACCTGCGACGGCAACATGCAGAACGGCAACCTGCGGGCGGATGTGAATGTCTCGGTCTGCCGGCCGGGGGCCTATGAGAAGTATCAGGAAACGCAGGATTTTTCCCATCTGGGGACACGCTGCGAGATCAAGAACATGAACTCGATGCGGTTCATCCAGGCCGCGATCGAGTACGAGGCGCGGCGCCAGATCGCCATCATCGAGGATGGCGGCAAGGTGGTGCAGGAAACCCGCCTCTACGACCCCGACAAGAACGAAACGCGGTCGATGCGGTCGAAGGAAGAGGCGCACGATTACCGCTACTTCCCCGACCCCGACCTGCTGCCGCTGGAGATCGAACAGGACTGGGTCGACGACATCGCAGCCAGCATGCCCGAGCTGCCGGATACGAAGAAGGCCCGCTTCATGGCCGATTTCGGCCTGACCGACTATGACGCCAACGTGCTGACCGCCGAACTGGAGGCCGCGCGCTACTTCGAGGCGGTGGCACAGGGCCGCGACGGCAAGGCGGCGGCGAACTGGGTGATCAACGAACTGTTCGGGCGGCTGAACAAGCAGGGCCTTTCTATCGCGGAAAGCCCCGTCTCGGCCGCGCAACTGGGTGGTGCGCTGGACCTGATGGCCAAGGGCACCATCAGCGGCAAGATGGCCAAGGACCTGTTCGAGATCCTCTGGACCGAGGGCGGCGATCCGGCCGACCAGGCGGCGAAACATGGGATGCAGCAGGTGACGGACACCGGCGCGATCGAAAAGGCGGTGGACGAGATCATCGCGGCCAACCCCGACCAGGCCGAAAAGGCCCGCGTCAACGCCAAGCTGGTGGGCTTCTTCGTCGGCCAGGTGATGAAGGCCACCGGCGGCAAGGCCAACCCGGCGGCGGTGAACGAGCTGGTGGTGCGGAAGCTGGGCCTCTGAACGCGACCGGCGGGGGAAGCAAACGCCGCCTGACGGCGAAGTCTT
>JAGPCN010000259.1 GCA_018058035.1 Fuscovulum sp. | reverse complement strand
GTCATGTCGCCCCGTCCGGGGCGGATCACCGATGTGATCGACAGCCCCCTGCCCAAGGAGCGGCCGCTGGACATACGCGACAGCCGCGCCTTCATCGAGATCGCGCACCGGGTGCGCGAGGGCCTCAGGGCGGGGCATCACGATGACTGAACCGGCGGTCCTGCACGGGTCTTGCGACCGCCGCCCCGGCGCGGATACCACAGGCGGAGGTGGGGCGTGACCCGGCATGGCCAAGCCTCCGCCCGCACCGCCGCGACTGCCTCCGCCCACCCGGCGGCAGGTCTGGGTCACGTTCCTGACATGGGCCCTGGGCGTGCCGGCCGTCGTGGTGGCAGGGCTGGCGGTGATCTGGGGCGCGCTGGCGTTGACCGGGTCGCAGGGGCTGATGCCGCAGGCCGAAAGCGACATGGGCACGGCGCTGCTGTGGATGGCGGCCATCGTGCTGATCTATCCGGTCGCGCTGGTCTTTCTGCTGCTGGACCTGCGCGACGGTCTGCGGGCGGCGCGCGACTGGGCCGCTATGACCGAGGCGGAACGGCAGGCGGCGCTGGCGGCGCAAGCGGCGGCGCCCGGCCCGCGCCGGAGTGCGAAAAGGGGGCGGCGCTGAGATGACCGGGGCAACCTATCTCTGGCTGGCCGGATCGACCGCCGTCTTCATGACTGCGAATGCGGTGCTGAAGGTCTACGCGGTCAAGGGCGGGCTGCCGGTGCTGGCCGGCGCGCTGGTGCTGTTCTGCCTGGGCAACTGGATCATGGTGCAGGTGATGCGCGGCTCGGGGCTGGGGCTGGCCATCGCGCTGTCGTCGGTGTTCCAGATCCTGGCGATCTTTGCCCTGGCCGTGATGGTGTTCGGCGAGCGCCCGACCGCGCTGCAACTGGCAGGCATGGGCCTTGGCGTGGTCGCGGTGGCGCTGATCGCCTGGCCGCAGGGGGGGCAGGAATGAACAAGGCCCTTCCCGTGCTGACCGTCCTGGCCGCCCTGGTCGTGGTCTGGTACGCCGCCGCCGTCTGGATGAACGCGACCTGGGTCTTCGACCAGGCGACGCGCAACGGCCAGGTCGTGACCTGGGCCGAGGTCGTTCCGCAGACCATGACGCAGGAGCGGCCGCTGTTGCCGCCGCCGCATCAGGTGGCGGAAAACCTGTGGAAGGGTATCGCGGGCCAGGCGATCACGTCAAAGCGCAGCCTGGTCTACCACGGCTTCGTCACCTTCCGCGGCACGATGGCGGGCTTTGCGCTGGGCATCGTCTTTGGCGTTGCGCTGGCCATGGCCATCGTGCGGTTCCGGGTGATGGACCAAAGCGTGATGCCCTGGGCGATCATCAGCCAGACCATCCCCATCGTGGCGCTGGCGCCGATGATCCTGACGGTGTCGAACCAGCTGGGCATCGACAGCCGCGAGGTGCCCAAGGCGATCATCAGCGCCTATCTGAGTTTCTTTCCGGTGCTGGTCAGCATGGTCAAGGGCCTGCGCGCGCCCGACCAGATGCAACTGGACCTGTTGAAGACCTATGGCGCGACCGAGGGGCATACCTTTGTCAAGCTGCGGCTGCCGGCCTCGATGCCCTATTTCTTCGCCTCGCTGAAGGTGGCGGTGGCGGCGGCGCTGATCGGCACGATCGTGGGCGAGTTGCCCACCGGCGCCATCGAAGGCTTGGGCGCGCGGATGCTGATCGGGTCGCAGTTCGGCGAGCCCCTGATCATGTGGGCGGCGCTGTTCGCGACCGCGATCCTGGCCGGGCTGCTGATCCTGGCGGTGGGGATCGTCGAGCGTCTGGCCAACCGGCGGATGGGGGTGCGGGCATGAACTGGGCGCCGGCAAATCCGGGCTGGCTGGCGGGCGCGGTGGCGGTGTGGCTGGCGCTTTGGGCGCTGAACACGGTGCTGGCGGGGCACCGGGGCCGGGTGTGGCGCATCGTTGTCCCGGTGCTGTTCGGCGTGGCGCTGCTGGTGCTGTGGGAGGGCATCGTGCGCGCCTGGGCGGTGCAGGCGGTGATCCTGCCGGCGCCCTCGGCCATCGCGGCGACCTTTGCGGCGTCAACCGCGATGCTTTGGGCCGATTTCGTGCAGACCGTGGTCAAGGGCGCACTGTCGGGCTTTGTGATCGGGGTGGGATCGGCCTTTGCCGCGGCGCTCTTGATCGACCGCAGCCCGTTCCTGCAACGCGGCCTTCTGCCAGTGGGCAACTTTGTCGCGGCACTGCCGATCGTGGGCCTGGCGCCGATCCTGGTGATGTGGTTCGGCTTCGACTGGCACTCGAAGGCGGCCGTGGTCGTGGTGATGGTGTTCTTTCCGATGCTGGTGAACATCGTGGCGGGGTTGCAGGCCAGCGAGCGGATGCAGCGCGACCTGATGGCGACCTGGGGGGCCAGCTACTGGCAGTCCTTGTGGAAGCTACGGCTGCCCGCGGCGATGCCCTTCGTGTTCAACGGATTGAAGATTTCATCGACACTGGCGCTGATCGGGGCCATCGTGGCCGAGTTTTTCGGCAGCCCGGTCGTCGGCATGGGGTTCCGCATCTCGACCGAGGTGGGACGGCTGGGCCTGGACATCGTCTGGGCCGAGATCGTGGTGGCAGCCCTGGCGGGCACTGCGCTTTACGGCGCGGTGGCGCTGGTGGAACGGTGGGTGACGTTCTGGCACCCGTCGCAAAGGCATTGAAATGGCCGGGGGAAACCGGCCGCAACATGGAGGTGAGACGATGAAGAAACTGCTGACCGGCGCGGCGATGCTGGCGCTGATGACGGGCGCGGCTTCGGCCGAGGATGTGACGCTGCAGTTGAAATGGGTGACCCAGGCGCAGTTCGGCGGCTATTATGTGGCCCAGGCCAAGGGGTTCTATGAGGAAGAGGGCCTGAACGTCACGATCAAGCCGGGCGGCCCCGACATCGCACCGACCCAGGTGATTGCGGGCGGCGGTGCCGACGTGATCGTGGAATGGATGCCGGCCGCGCTGGCGGCGCGCGAAAAGGGCCTGGCGCTGGTGAACATCGCGCAGCCCTTCGCCAGCTCGGGCATGATGCTGACCTGCCTGAAGGAAACCGGCATCACCAGCCCGGCCGATTTTGCCGACAAGACGCTGGGGGTCTGGTTCTTCGGCAACGAATATCCGTTCCTGTCCTGGATGAGCCAGCTGGGCCTGAAGACCGACGGCAGCGCCGGCGGCGTCACGGTGCTTAAGCAGGGCTTCAACGTCGATCCGCTGCTGCAAAAGCAGGCGGCCTGCATCTCCACCATGACCTACAACGAATACTGGCAGGTGATCGACGCCGGCATCACCGAGGACCAGCTGGTGACCTTCAAGTACGAAGACCAGGGCGTGGCGACGCTGGAAGACGGGCTGTATGTCCTTGAGGACAAGCTGGCCGATCCGGCCTTCCAGGAGTCCATGGTCAAGTTCGTCCGCGCCAGCATGAAGGGCTGGAAATACGCCGAGGCGAACCCGGACGAGGCGGCGATGATCGTGCTGGAGAACGACGAGACCGGCGCCCAGACCGAGACCCACCAGAAGCGCATGATGGGCGAGATCGCCAAGCTGACCGCCGGCTCGAACGGCGCGCTCGATGTGGCGGCGGCCGAGCGTACGGTCGCGTCGCTGTTGTCGGGCGGGTCGGATCCGGTGATCACCAAGGCGCCGGAAGGGGCCTGGACCAGCGCGATCACCGACAAGGCGCTGGCGCCGTAAACCCGCGCGACGGTGCAGACAAGGGCGGGCGCGGGGCGTGATCCCACGCCCGCCTTTTCTTTACCTTTTCCTGCTTTTCTGGCCCGGATGCGCAGGAGGGCTGCATGAAGTTCGCGGGTTGGGCAATCGTGGCGGTCGGAATTTCGGGGCTGTTCTGGATGGTCTGGCGCGACCAGTTCGCGGCGCCCTCCGGCCATCTTTACGGCATGGCCGATGCCGCCGGCGAGGCCGCCTATTGCCTGGCCGTGGCCGAGCGCATCCGCGAAATCACCGGCGGCCGCAGCGACCCGCGGCTGGAGCGCCACCTTGACGAGCAGATCCGGTTCTGGCGCGCGCGGACGGGCGGGGCGATCGGCAAGGGACGCGCGGCGCTGGCGCGCGACAGCGGCGCTCCGGGGGTGAACGAGCAGGCGCATCTGCATCTGGCGGTGCAGGATTGCGGGCTGCGGGCGATTTCCTTCTACGGGCACCGCTTCGCCTCGATGGAATAGGGACGGGCGGCAAGCGCGTAGCCTGCGGTGAAGCAATTGCGCCGCTGCCACGGCATTCCTTTTTGGCGGGGGTGCGGCCCGGTTCGGGGCGCCGCGGCCTTGCCCTTGCGCGCCCTTGTAAATCCGCTGTAAAGGCGGCAGGGTCTTTACAAAGCCCCTGGACACGCGCCCATGCCCACCTCTGCCCTGATCGGTACCCGCCTGCGCGAGCGGCGCCTTGCGGCGGGGCGGCGGCAGGCGGACGTGGCGGCGACGGCGGGTATCTCGGCCAGCTACCTGAACCTGATCGAACACAACCGCCGCCGGGTCGGTGCCGAGGTCTTGCAGCGGCTGGCCGGTGCGCTGGCAATCGACGCGCAGGGGCTGGAGGCCGGCACCGGGGCTGACCTGGTCGACGACCTTCGCGCGGCGGCGGCGGGCTTGCCGGGCGCCGCGGCCGAGATCGACCGGCTGGAGGAATTCGTCGGCCGCTTTCCCGGCTGGGCCGGGCTGACGGCGGCCCTCAGCGCGCGGGCGGGCAGCCTGGAGCGCGCGGTCGAGGCGCTGAACGACCGCATGACGCATGACCCGCACCTGTCGGCGGCGCTGCACGAGCTGCTGTCGGCGCTGACCTCGGTGCGGGCCACGGCGGAAATCCTGGCCGAGACGGGTGACCTGGACCCAGGGATGGCCGACCGTTTCCACCGCAACCTGCACAAGGACAGCGAGCGTCTGGCGGGGGGCGCCGAGGCGTTGGTGGCCTATCTGGACAACACCGAAGCCTCGCGCGAGCGGGGGCTGGCGTCGCCGCAGGAAGAGGTGGAGGACTGGCTGCGCGGGCAGGGCTGGCATCTGGCCGCGCTGGAGGCGGGCGAGGCGGGCCGCGCGCAGGTTCTGGCGCAGGTGGCGGGGCTGGCCTCTTCGGCGGCGCGGGCGCTGGCCGAAGCCCATGTCGCGCGGGCCGCCGAGGATGCCACGGCGCTGCCGCTGGCCGGGTTCCGCGCCGCGCAGGAGCGGATCGGCCCCGATCCGGGACGGCTGGCGGCCGAGTTCGGGGCCGGGGTGCTGGCGGCCATGCGGCGCATGGCGTTGATGCCGGGGGCCGAGGCGGGGCTGGTGCTCTGCGACGCTTCGGGCACGCTGACCTTTCGCAAGCCCGCGCCGGGGTTTTCGCTGCCAAGGTTCGGGGCGGCCTGCCCCTTGTGGCCGCTTTATGCCGCGCTGGCGCGGCCGGGGGCGGCGGTGCGCACCATGGTCGAGACGGCGGGGCCGACCGGGCGGCGGTTCCTGGCACTGGCCTATTGCGAGGTGCGGCTGCCGGCGGGCTTTGCCGGGCCCGACCTGCGCGAGGCGGCGATGCTGATCCTGCCCGACGCGGGGCCACGCCCGGCCGAGGTTCTGGGCATCGGGTCGACCTGCCGGATCTGCCCGCGCCAGGCTTGCGCCGCGCGGCGCGAGCCGGCGATCACGCGCGAGGGCCAGTAGGGCTGTCGCACGGGGCTTTTGACACAGGGCAGCGTTTCGGCAGATAGTGCGGGCCAGCGCCGACGGCAGATGCGGCGATTTCGGGAACCGGACATGGGCAAGCACGTCCTTCTGATCGAGGACGAGGAAAACATCGCCGAAGCGATCCGCTTCATCCTGTCGCGCGACGG
>JAGPCN010000258.1 GCA_018058035.1 Fuscovulum sp. | reverse complement strand
ACCCCACCGTCCGCGCGCTTGAGGATCGGCTGGCGGGGCTGGAAGGTGCCGAGGATGCCCTGGCCACGGCAACCGGCGTTGCCGCCGCCGCGGCGGTGTTCCTGACGCTGCTCAAGGCGGGCGACCACCTGATCCTGTCCGAGGTCTGCTATGCCGGGGTCTACGAGCTGGCCACCCGGGTCTTGCCCGACCTGGGCATCGCCGCCACGCCGGTTGACCTGACGGACCTGTCGGCGGTCAGGGCCGCGATCCGCCCCGAGACGCGGCTGATCCATGCCGAGACGCCCTGCAACCCGATCCTGCGGCTGACCGACCTGGCCGCGCTGTCGGCGCTGGCGCGGTCGGCCGGGGTGGTGGTCAGCGTCGACAGCACGCTGGCGACCCCGGTGGTGACGCGGCCGCTGGATCATGGCGTCGATCTGGTCATCCATTCCCTGACCAAGTTCATGAACGGCCATGGCGATGCCCTGGGGGGCGCGGTGATCGGGCGCAAGGACCTGGTGTCACGCATCCGGTCGCGGGCGGGGGTCTACCTGGGGGCCAGCCTGTCGGCGCAGAACGCCTGGCTGATCCTGCGCGGCCTGGACACGCTGTACCCGCGGATGCGCACGGCTTGCGCCACGGCGGGCGTGCTGGCCGACTGGCTGGCGGCGCATCCCGGCGTGGCGCGGGTGGTCTGGCCGGGGGCCGACAGCCATCCGCAACGGGCGCTGGCCCGGGCGCAGATGGCCCTGGGCGGGGGGATGATCGCGTTTCAGGCGCGGAGCGACGCGGCGGCGCTGGCCGCGCGGATGGCCGAACGCTTCCGCATCCTCCACTATGCCTTTTCGCTGGGCCACCAGCGGTCGATCTGCGTGCAGATCGGAACCGATGAAATCCAGCGCAGCACCTTCCGCATGGAAGGGGCCGCGCTGGATCGGTGGCGCGATTGGGCGGGCGAGGGCGTGTTCCGCCTGTCGGTGGGGCTGGAAGACCCCGCCGACCTGATCGCTGACCTGGACCGCGCGCTGACGCCCTAGCGGTCCAGGCTTTGCGCCAGCCGCATCAGCGTCACGGCCTCGGTGCGGTAGCCGAAGGGGTCTTCTCCTTTTGCCGAAACGGCCAGAGCGATGGCCTGGTCCCAGCCCCAGTCGCCCAGGTAGGCCGAACTCTGCAACAGCTGGCCGAACCCCGCGATGGCGGCGGCAAAGCGCGCCTCGTCGGTGGCCGGCTCCTGCCCGGTGATCGGCGTTTCGGCCAACTGGCTGTCCTCGGCCCCCGGCGCCTTCCAGCGCAGCCGCAGGAAGCCCAGTTCCGTCGCGTCACCCTCGGCGGCGGCGGCATAGCGCAGCGGGTCGTTCAACAGCGCCTCGGACCCCGGCGCCGTCACCTCGTAGATCGCCGTCACCTGCAACCCGGCGCCGATCTCGCCGGCATCCACCTTGTCGTTGTTGAAATCCTCGCGCCGCAGGGCGCGGGTCTCGTAGCCGATCAGCCGGTATTCGGCGACGGCGGCGGGGTTCCATTCGACCTGCACCTTGACGTCTTCGGCAATCGCGAACAGCGCCCCGGTCAGCTGGTCGACCAGCACCTTGCGGGCCTCGCTCAGCGTGTCGATATAGGCCGCCTGGCCGTTGCCGTTCTGCGCCAGCGCCTGCATCACGGCATCGTCCAGGTTGCCCCGGCCAAAGCCCAGGACCGACAGGTAGACCCCGTCCGTATCGCGCTTTTTCGCGACATAGCTGGTCAGGCCCTCGGGGTCGCTGACGCCCACGTTGAAATCGCCGTCGGTCGCCAGCAGGATGCGGCTGACCTCGCCCTCGGCCTGCATTTCCTTCGCCACCTGATAGGCCAGTTCCAGCCCCTCGGCCCCGGCGGTGGAGCCGCCCGCGGCCAGGTTGTCCAGCGCGTTCAGGATCGCCGCGCGGTCGGCGGCCGCTGTCGCCGGAAGCACGACGCCCGCCGATCCGGCATAGGCGACGATGGCGATCTGATCCTCGGGGCGCAGCTCGGGCAGCATCAGCGCCAGCGACTGCTTCAAAAGGCCCAGCTTCATCGGGTCTTCCATGCTGCCCGAGGTGTCGATCAGGAACACCAGGTTCAGCGGCGGCCGGTCCGCCACGGCGGGCAGCGCGCCCTGCAGGCCGATGGTCACCAGCCGGGTGCCCGCGTTCCACGGCGTCGGCATCACCGAAACGGTGGAGCGGAACGCCTGGCCTGGTTCGGGCGCGGAGTAGGCATAGGGGAAATAGTTCACCAGTTCCTCGACCCGCACCTGTTCGGGGGCGGGCAGCACGCCCAGGTTCAGCGTCGACCGCACGACGGCATAGCTGGCCGTGTCGACATCGGTCGAAAAGGTCGAAACCGGTTCCTCGGCCGTCACCTTGACCGGGTTCGCCGGGGCGGTGGCATAGGCCTCGGTGTCCTCTTGCGGCTGCGGCATCGGGTCCAGCGCGGTGATCGGGGCGGGCGGGGCGGCCACCGTCAGTTCCGGAGGCGCCACTTCGGCCGCCACGCCGCCGGCCGCGGCGCTGTCCTTCCGGGCGCGGCTGTCCGCCTCGTCCGCGATGGCCTCTTCGACGATCACCTTGGCCGCGTCGGCCGGCTGCGGGGCCGCTTCGGCCAGCGGTTCCGCCGGCAGGTCCGGCTTGGCCTCGGGCCGGGCGATCCCGGCATCCTCGGCCGGGGCATCGGCGGCCTCGGCGACCGACGACGACAGGTCGGGCGCCAACGGCGCCTCTGTCACCGGAAGGGTGGGGGGCCGGTAGCCGCGGGCCACCGGCAGGATGACGGCGACGCCGATCACCAGCGCCACAACCGAGGTCGAGGCCGCAAGCGCCGGGCGCGAGGTCAGGTAGGTCAGCATGGTTCGCACTCCGTCCAGGAACCCCGCCGCGCCGGCGGGGCCGGTCGGGCGGTCCTGACTGGAACGCGCATCGCCGGCGCTTTCTTGGAGCCGGTCGAAATTCTGCTGCGCAAGGCGCAGGGCGGCGTCGCGGGCGGCGGCATCGGGCGCGGGCGCGGCCTTGAGGGCGGTCTTCAGCCGGTCGAGGTCGTCGGTCATTTCGCCTCCTCCTTCGCCATGGCGCGCAGCCGTTTCTTCACTTCGGACATCCGCCAGGCGATGGTGCCCTCGCTGACCCCCAGGATCGCCCCGGCCTCGGCCTGGGTCAGCTCTTCGCCCAGGACCAGCGCGACGGTATCGCGCAATTCGGACGACAGCCGCTGCATCGCCGTGGTCAGCCAGTCGGCGGCCTCGGCCTGGGTCGCGGCCTCGTCGCGGCGGGCCAGTTCCCAGTCGCCCCAGCCTTCGGCGGCGCGGGCGCGGGTGGCCTGGCGGCGGCGCAGGTCATGCGCCGCGTTCACCACGACGCGGTAAAGCCAGGTGGTGAACCGCGCCTCGGCCCGCCAGCCGCGCAGCCGCGCCGGCAGCGAGGCGCAGATCTCCTGGGTCAGGTCCTCGGCCTCGGCCCGGCTGCCGGTCAGCCGCCAGGCCAGGGCATGGATGCGGTCGTAGTGCCGGGCCACCAGCGTCGCAAAGGCGGTCCGGTCGCCTTTCGCGGCGGCAAGGCCCAGGGTCTCGTCGGCGGTGTCCATCAGCATCATGCTTATCAGACGCGCGCCGCCCGGCAATCCTTGGGGCGGCCCGTGCGCCGGCGGCTTGTGCGGGGGCGGGGGCTGGCCTAGGGTCCGCCCGATGCCGCCCAAAACCGCCCGGAAGGACCGCCCCCTGACGCCCGCCCGCCGCCTGCTGTTGGTCCTGTCGTGGCTGGCGTGGCTGTTGCCCGCCCTGCCGGCGCTGGCGCAGGCCCCCGCGGGGCTGGACCGCCAGCCGCTGCCCGACTGGGTCGAAGACCTGCCCGCCCCGGTCTCGGACCCCGCGATCGAGGCGCAGGCGCTGGACGGGGTGCACTACATCCTGTCCGACCACCAGCTGCGCTGGCAGGGCGAAGACAGCCAGTCCCACGCCCGCACCGTGCTGAAGGTGATCGACCGCGCCGGTCTGGAACGCGCCGCGACGCTGAGTTTCGACCTGGACCCGACGCACGAGACGCTGGCGTTGACCCGGCTGGTCATCCTGCGCGACGGCCGGGAAATCGACCTGCGCGACCGCCTGCCGGCCGAGGTCCTGCGCCGCGAAGAGAGGCTGGACGAAGGCGTGATCGACGGCACGCTGACGGTGTGGATGCAGATCCCCGACCTGCGGGTGGGCGATGTGGTCGACTATTCCACCCTGCGCAGCACCCGCCCCACGGTGCCCGGCGGCGAACGCCAGGTGATCTCGGTTCTGGAATGGGGCGTGCCGGTGCAACTGGCGCGCACGGTGGTGCTGTGGCCCGCGGATTGGCCGATGCGGGCCGAGCCGCTGCCCGACCGCGTGGTGCAGGTGTCCGGCCCGGCGCCGGACGGCACGGTGCGGTACGAATGGCAGCGCCTGGGCCATCTGCCCGACCGTTGGGAGGAGAACATCCCCGCCGGGCTGGAACCCGAGGCCGTGCTTCGCCTGACCGCGCTGGACTGGGGCCAGGTCGCGGCCGCGCTGACGCCGCATTACGCCGCCGACTACCCCCTGACCCCGGAGTGGGAGGCCCGCCTTCCCGGCCTGGCCGCCCTGCCCACGGCGCAGGCACGCACCATTGCCGCGCTGCGCATGGTGCAGGATGAATTGCGCTATGTCTCGCTGTCGGTGGGGGCGGGCGGCTATTTCGCGCGGAGCCCGCAAGAGGTGATCGCCTCGGGCTTCGGCGATTGCAAGGACAAGGCGCTGCTGCTGGCGGTGATGTTGCACCGGCTGGGGATCGAGGCGGCGGTGGCGCTGACCGATGTCGACGAGGGCCGGGTGCTGGACCGCCGCGTGCCGATGCTGGCGGCCTTTGACCATGCCATCCTGCGGGTGCGCGTCGATGGTCAGGACCACTGGCTGGACCCGACCGCCAGCCACCAGGGCGGCGACCTGGCCACCGCCACCCCGCCCGGTTTCGGCTGGGCGCTGCCCTTGACCGGCGCCGGGGCCGGGTTGCAGCCGATCGCCGCCCCGCCGGAACGGGCCTGGGCGACCGATGTCACCGAAACCTATGTCTTCACCGCACTTGGCATCGCGCTCGAGGTGCGGTCGGTCTATGGCGGCGGCGCGGCCGATGCGATGCGCGCCCGCTGGGCGACCACGCCCGCCGCGCAGATCTCGCTGGATTATCTGGATTATTACCTGGGCCGCTATCCGGGCCTGGTGATGCTGCGCCAGATGGAAAAGGCCGATGACCGCGCCGCCAACCGCTTCGAGATGGTGGAACGCTACCTGCTGCCGAAGGATCAGCTGGCCGGCAGCGCGGTCGAACGGTCGTTCCCCTTCGGCACCGAGGATTTCGCCTCGAACCTGCCCGACCGGCTGGGCTTTCCCCGACGCGCGCCGCTGGATGCGGGCGGGCCGGCGCTGTTTCGCCACCGGGTGCTGGTGCAGGGCGCCCCGATGGAGTTCGCCGCCCCGCCCGGCGAGACGATCGAGAACCCGGCTTTCCGCATGGTCTTTGCCGGCGCCGATACGCCCGGCGGCATGCTGGACCTGCGGTGGGAATTCCGCCGCAGCGGCGCGGTGGTCGCTCCGCAGGACGCCGCCCGCGTGATCGAGGACGGCAACCGCGTCTATGACCTGACCTGGTTCACCTGGGACGTCTCGCCCGACAGCGTGGAGTGACCCCCGCCGAACGGGGGCCGATCCGGCCCGCCGGATCAGAAGATCAGGCCGTCATAAAGGGCATAGGCGCCGCCGGTGGTGTTCAGGTTGCCCGAGGCCCCCGAGGCCCGGGCATAGGCCGAGATGGCATTGTAGGTGCCCGGCCCGAAGGAA
>JAGPCN010000033.1 GCA_018058035.1 Fuscovulum sp. | reverse complement strand
CTCCCTCAGGTGGCGGCACCCTAGCACGATTCCCCGGGCCGACCCACCCCGTCATCCTGCACCTGCGAAAGCCTGCCCAGGGCCCATTCCGCCGCCTCGGCCACCACTGGGTCGTCATCGGCCAACCGCGCCTGGGCCACCGGGATCAGCGCCGCCATCCCCGAATTGCCCACCGCATAAAGCACGTTGCGCACGAACCGCCCCCACCCGATCCGCTTGATCGGGCTGCCGGCAAACCGCGCCCGGAACCCCGCATCGTCCAGCACCGCCAATTCGGCCAGTTCCGGCAACCCCACCCGCGGCTGATACCCCACCTCGCGCGCGGCCACCGCGAACTTGTTCCAGGGGCAGGCCGCCAGGCAATCGTCGCAGCCATAGATCCGGTTCCCCATCAACGCCCGCAACTCCGGCTCCACCGGCCCCGCATGTTCGATCGTCAGATAGGAAATGCACCGCCGCGCGTCCAGCTGGTAGGGCGCCGGAAAGGCCCGCGTCGGGCAGATGTCCAGACAGGCCGTGCAAGACCCGCAATGGCTGACCTCCGCCGAGTCCGGCTCGATCTCCAGCGTCGTGAAGATCGCCCCCAGAAAGAACCAGCTGCCCAAGTCGCGGCTCAGCACATTGGTGTGCTTGCCCTGCCAGCCCAGCCCCGCCGCCTGCGCCAGGGGCTTTTCCATCACCGGCGCGGTATCGACGAAAACCTTGATCTCGGCGCCCGTCTGATCCACCAGCCACCGGCCCAGCCGCTTCAGCCGCCGCTTCACCAGGTCATGGTAGTCCTTGCCCTGAGCATAGACGCTGACCACCCCCCGGTCACGCTGCGCCAGCCCCGCCATCGGGTCGCCCTCGGGAGTATAGACCTCGGCCAGCATCACCACAGACCGCGCCTCGGGCCACAACGCCGCCGCGCTCCCGCGCCACCCCTCGCGCGCCTCCATCCAGCCCATCTGCCCGTGGAACCCCGCCGCCAGCCAGTCCCGCAGCCGCCCCGCCGCCTCCGGCACTGCATCCGGCCGGCACACCCCCATCGCCGAAAACCCCTCGGCCAGGGCCTGCTGACGCAACCGCTGTTTCATCTGTCCTCAAATATCCCGCGGGGGTCCGGGGGCGCGAAGCCCCCGGGGGTGCGGATCAGAAATCCAGGTCGGCATAGTGGCGCGGCGGCGGAAAGCCCGGCACCTGGTCGGCCAGCAATGACCGGAACGACGGCCGCGACTTGATCTTGGCGTACCAGTCCTTCACCACCGCGTGCCGGTCCCAGTCGACATCGCTGATGTAATCCAGGCTCGACAGATGCGCGGCGGCGGTGAAATCGGCCAGCGTCATCTCGTTCCCCGCCAGCCAGCGCCGCTGGTCCAGAAGCCAGGCCAGGTAATCCAGGTGATACTTGATCCGCTGCGACCCGGTCTTGACGTTCTTCGAATCCGGATAGCCCTGCCCGGTGATCTTCTTGTTCACCCGCTCATACAGCAGCTTCGACGTCACCTCGTCGTGGAACTTGTCGTCGAACCAGGCGCAGAGCCGGCGCACTTCATAGCGCGTGTCGGGGTCGCGCGGCATCAGCGCGGGCGCGGGCACCACCTCGTCCAGGTACTCGCAGATCGCCTGGCTTTCGCTCATGGTGCGGTGGTCCATCCGCAACACCGGCACCTTGCCGGCCGGGTTGCGGCGCAGGAAATCGGGGCTTGCCTCCCAGTAGCGCTCTTCGACCAGTTCCACCTCGATCCGCTTCTCGGCCAGGGTCAGACGCACCTTGCGGCAGAACGGCGACAGCGGAACGTGATACAGGCGGTTCATGGAGAGGACCCTCGGGCTTGCTCCCTACCTAGCCGCTGCGCCCGTCACCTTGCAACCCCGGCCGGAGACTAGCCCTCGAAACAGGCGGAGCGGCCGTCGGCCGCGATGGTTTCCGCCCCGGCCAGGACCTGCCGCGCCTTCCTGCGGAGGAAATCCGAAGGCTTTGCCGGGTTGCGCTCCTTGGGGTTGGGCAGCACGGCGGCCAGCCTTGCGGCCTGCACGGCCGTCAGGTCGCGCGCATCGACGCCAAAGTAATGCTGCGCCGCCGCCTGCACGCCAAAGACGCCGGTCCCGAATTCGGCCACGTTCAGGTAAACCTCGACGATCCGCCGCTTGGACCAGACCAGTTCGACCGCCGGCGTCAGCGCCGCCTCCATCGCCTTGCGCAGCCAGCTGCGGCCCTGCCACAAGAAGACGTTCTTGGTGACCTGCTGGCTGATCGTGCTGGCGCCGCGGTTGCCGCCTTCCTCGATCGCCTCGCGGATGGCGGCCATGTCGAACCCCCAGTGGTTGCAGAAGTTCGCATCCTCGGCCGCCACGGCCGAGCGCGCCATAACCGGGGCGATGTCTTCCAGCGGCACCCAGTCCTTCTCGATCCCGCCCAGCCGCCAGCTTTCCGACAGCTGGTACAGGTTGATCGGCGGCGGCACGAAAGAGAACAGCAGGATCAGCACCGCATAGAAGGCCGCGATTCCGCCCAGGATCCGCGCCGCCCACCGCAGCACGGCCCGGCGCCGGGAAGCCGGCACAGGCGGGGGGGCGGGCGGCGCCTCGGCGGGTTTCGCCTTGCGGGCCCGGGGTTTCTTGTCAGCGGTCTCGGCCATGGCGCAGCATAGGCGGGCGAGGGGGCAAGGAAAAGGCCCCCGCGGGGGCCTGATCCGTCACTCGGCCGGCACTTTGGCCGGTTCGTCCGACAAGGGATGCTTGAGGTGCGGCAGCATCTCCTTCGGGCAGACCTGCAGGAAGTTGGCCCGCTCGCGCTCCCAGTTCGCCAGGATCGCGGTGGCCTTGCGGCTGCCGGTTTCCGCCGCGTGGCGTTCGATCAGAGCCTTCAGCTGTGCCTCCCAATGCGGGTGGCCGACCGCGCAGGTCAGGATCGACTCGAGGTTCATGAAGTCTTCGGCCACGCCTTCTGGGTCGTGGACATAGGCCATGCCGCCGGTCATGCCCGCGCCGAAGTTGGCGCCGATCCGACCCAGGATCACCGCCACCCCGCCGGTCATGTATTCGCAGCCGTTCGAGCCGCAGCCCTCGACCACCACCTTGGCGCCGCTGTTGCGCACCGCGAACCGTTCCCCGGCGCGACCGCTGGCGAACAGATACCCGTCCGTCGCGCCGTACAGCACCGTGTTGCCGATGATGGTGTTCTCCTCGGCCTTCAGCGGGCTGGCCATTTGCGGCCGCACCACGATGGTGCCGCCCGACAGGCCCTTGCCGACGTAGTCGTTGGCGTCGCCCTGCACCTCGATCTTCAGCCCGTTGACGGCAAAGGCGCCCAAGGACTGCCCGCAGCTTCCGGTCAGCTTGACCGTCAGATGATCGGGCTGCAGGGAATTCCTCATCCCGAACTTCTTGACGATATGGCTACTCGCCCGCGTCCCGATGGTCCGCAGGGTGTTCCTGACCGCGTAGGACAGCTGCATCTTCTCGCCGTCTTCAAAGAAGCGGTGGCCGTCCTTGATGATCTCGGCATCCAGCGTGTCGGGCACCGCGTTGCGCGGCTTGGACCGGTCATAGGTGATGCTCTTCGACCCATCGACCGAAATCAGCAGCGGGTTCAGGTCCAGGTCGTCCAGGTCGGCATGGCCACGGCTGACCTGGGTCAAGAGGTCGGCCCGCCCGATGATCTCGTCCAGCGACCGCGCGCCGATCTGGGCCAGGATTTCCCGCACCTCTTGCGCGTAGAAGGTGATCAGGTTCACCACCTTGTCGGCGCTGCCGGTGAACTTGGCGCGCAGGCGTTCGTCCTGGGTGCAGACGCCCACCGGGCAGGTGTTCGACTGGCACTGCCGCACCATGATGCAGCCCATGGCGATCAGCGCGGCGGTGCCGATGCCGTATTCCTCGGCCCCCATCATCGCGGCCATGACGATATCGCGGCCCGTGCGCAGGCCGCCGTCGGTCCGCAACGTCACCCGCTCGCGCAGGTTGTTCATCGCCAGCACCTGATGCGCCTCGGTCAGGCCCATCTCCCAGGGCAGGCCCGCATACTTGATCGACGTCGCGGGCGAAGCCCCGGTGCCGCCGTTGTGGCCCGAGATCAGGATCACGTCCGCCTTGGCCTTGGCCACGCCTGCCGCAATCGTGCCCACGCCGCTGGCCGAGACCAGCTTGACCGTCACCTTGGCGCGCGGGTTGATCTGCTTGAGGTCGTAGATCAGCTGCGCCAGGTCCTCGATCGAATAGATGTCGTGGTGCGGCGGCGGGCTGATCAGCGTCACCCCCGGCGTCGAATGCCGCAGCCGCGCGATCAGCGCCGTGACCTTCATGCCAGGCAACTGGCCGCCCTCGCCGGGCTTGGCACCCTGGGCCACCTTGATTTCCAGCTCTTCGCAGGCGTTCAAGTATTCCGCCGTCACGCCGAACCGGCCCGACGCCACCTGCTTGATCTTTGCCGAAGGGTTGTCGCCATTCGGCTCGGGCACGAAATGCGCCGGGTCCTCGCCGCCCTCGCCGCTGTCGGACTTGGCGCCGATCCGGTTCATCGCCACGTTCAGCGTCTTGTGCGCCTCGGGCGACAGCGCCCCCAGCGACATGCCCGGCGTCACGAACCGCTTGCGGATCGAGGTGATCGACTCCACCTCCTCGATGGGAACGGCCTTGCCCAGGGCCTTGATGTCCAGCAGGTCGCGCAGGTGAATGGGCGGGTTGGCCCGCATCGCCGCGCTGTACTGTTTCCACAGGTCATAGCTGGCCCGGTCGCAAGCAGATTGCAGCATGTGCATCACCTGCGCCTCCCAGGCGTGCTTTTCGCCCGTGCGCCGCGCCTTGTAGAAGCCGCCGATGGGCAGCACGTCCGCCCCGCCCAGCCAGCCCTTGCGATGAACCTCTTCGACCTTGGCCTCGACCCCGTGCAGGCCGATGCCCGAGATGCGGCTTTGCATCCCCGGGAAATACTCGGCCACCATGGCGCGGCTCAGGCCCACGGCTTCAAAGTTCAGGCCGCCGCGATAGCTGGAGATCACCGAGATCCCCATCTTGGACATGATCTTCAACAGGCCCGCGTCGATGGCATCGCGATAGCGGCGCATCGCATCGGTCAGGCTGCCTTCCAGAAGGCCCCGGCCGATCCGGTCGGCCAGGCTGTCCTGCGCCAGATAGGCGTTCACCGTGGTCGCGCCGCAGCCGATCAGCACGGCGAAGTAATGCGAGTCGATACATTCCGCCGACCGCACGTTGATCGAACAGAAGGTCCGCAGCCCCTTGCGGGTCAGCCAGGAATGCACCGCGCTGGTGGCCAGGATCATCGGCATCCCCACCGCGTCGGCACCCTGATGCTCATCCGTCAGCACCAGCTGCCCGGCGCCCGACCGCACCGCATCTTCGGCCTCGGCGCGAATGCGCTCCAGCGCCTGGCGCAGGTCGTCATGTCCCGGCGTCACCGGGAAGGTGCAGTCGATGAAGGCGACCTGGTCGCCGAACCGCTTTACCAGAACGTCGAATTCGGCGTTGGCGATGAACGGGCTTTCCAGCACCAGGATTTCCGACTGGCTGGAGTTTTCGTCCAGCACGTTGCGCAGGTTGCCGAAGCGGGTCTTCAGGCTCATCACGCGCCCTTCGCGAAGCGAGTCGATGGGCGGGTTCGTCACCTGGCTGAAGTTCTGGCGGAAGTAGTGGCTGAGCGGGCGGTAGACGTTCGACAGCACCGCCGGCGGCGTGTCGTCGCCCATGCTGGCCACGGCTTCCTTGCCGTCCTCGGCCATCGGCGCCAGGACCTGCTCCAGCTCTTCCACCGTAAAGCCCGCCGCGATCTGCCGCTTGCGCAGCTCGGCGGCGCCGAACTGGGCCTTTTCGGGCACATCCTTCAGCAGCGCGTTCAGGTCGACGACCTTCTCGATCCACTCGCCATAGGGGTTGGCGGCGGCCAGCCGGTCCTTGATCTCGGTGTCGTGGTACAGCTTGCCCTCGACCATATCGACGGCAATCATCTGCCCCGGCCCCAGGGCGCCCTTTTCCCGGATCGTGGTTTCATCCACCGGCACCATCCCGGCCTCGGACCCGGCAATCAGCAGCCCGTCGCCGGTGACCACATAGCGCATCGGGCGCAGGCCATTGCGGTCAAGCCCGCCGCAGACCCAGCGGCCATCGGTCATCGCCAGCGCCGCCGGTCCATCCCAGGGCTCGATCACCGAGTTGCAGTAGGAATACATGTCGGCCCAGGCCTTGGGCATGTTCACCGTCTGCTTCGACCAGGCTTCGGGCACCAGCATGGTCTTGGCCATCGGCGCAGACCGGCCAGACCGCACCAGCACCTCGAACACCGCGTCCAGCGCGCCAGAGTCGGACGTGCCGCTCGGGATGATTGGCTTGATATCCTCGGCCGCCGCGCCAAAGGCTTCGGAGGACATGCGGATCTCGTGGCTTTTCATCCAGTTGGTGTTGCCCTTCAGCGTGTTGATCTCGCCGTTGTGGGCCAGCATGCGGAACGGCTGCGCCAGCCACCACTGCGGGAAGGTGTTGGTCGAATAGCGCTGGTGGTAGATCGCAAAGGCGCTTTCGAACCGGTCGTCCTGCAGGTCGGGGTAAAAGGTGCTGACCTGTTCGGCCAGCATCATGCCCTTGTAAATGATCGACCGGCAAGACAGCGAACACAGGTACATCCCCGCGATCCCCGAGGCGGTCGCCGCCTTTTCGATCCGCCGGCGGATGATGTACAACTCGCGTTCGAACTGCTCGTGGTCGATGTCTTTTTCGCAGCGGATCAGGATCTGCTCGATCTCGGGGCGCGTCGCATTGGCCTTGTCGCCCAGCACGCTGATATCCACCGGCACATGCCGCCAGCCGTAGATATAGTGCCCCATCCGCAGCACTTCGGTTTCCACGATGGTCCGGCAGCGCTCTTGCGCGCCAAAGTCGGTGCGCGGCAGGAAGACCTGGCCGACCGCGATCAGTTTTTTCGCGTCCGGCTCGTGCCCCGTGCGGCGCACCACGTCGTAAAAGAACTTGACCGGGATCTGGACATGGATGCCCGCGCCGTCGCCCGTCTTGCCATCGGCATCCACCGCGCCGCGGTGCCACACCGCCTTCAGCGCGGAAATCCCGTTCTCCACCACCTTCCGCGAAGGCTTGCCCGACAGCGCCACCACCAGCCCCACGCCGCAGGACGAATGCTCATCCTCGGCCTTGTAAAGGCCGTTCGCATCCAGCCATGCGCGCTTGGCTTCTTCCTGCTGCATCCAGTCGGCGGCAAGGGTCATGGCAGGTCTCCTTCAAGATGGGCGTTCTTCGCTTCGTATTCCGCCCGCGTGGCGCGCGGGTGGCTGCCCGGCAGGGCAAGGCCCGACAGGGCGCGGTCGGTGTAGATCTCGCTTTTCAGGGGCAGGGCCAGCGCGGCATCGAACAGGCCCGGCATCAGGCCGTAGTGCCCGTCGCCTTCATGCGTGCGGTACCACAGATGCGACCCGCAGGTGCCGCAGAACGCCCGCTCGGCCACGTCCGACGACCGGTAGACCACCACCGGCCCGGCCACCGTGACCGCCGCGAAATCGGCCGGCACGCAGATGAACAGCCCGCCGGTCCAGCGCTGGCACATCCGGCAATGGCAGACGGCGGTGAACCCGCAATGCGCCGTCACGTCCAGCGTGACCGCCCCGCAAAGGCAATGGCCCTTCATCGCGCTCATCCCCGGTCGCCCCTGGGAAGGGACAGGCCGGACATGATGGCGTCGCAATCATACAGCGGCTGGCTGGCGGCAAAGCCCTTGTCGCCCGGAAAGGCGAAATCCACCGGGCTGCCGTCGATCGGCAGCCACTGGCCGTCGCCCAGGTCGGTCTCGCCCGGGCCGGCAAGGAAGGTGCGGTGGTCGCGGCTGATGTATTCGTGGCCGCGCGCCCGGCGCAGCACGTTTCCGGCCATGTCGGTCTCGGTAAAGTCGAACTCGGTCTCGTCCAGCATCACGCCGTCGATGGTGACGGTCTTGCCGGTCAGCCTGTCGAACCCACGGACGGCGGTGCGCACGCCATCGTCCTGGGTCAGCGTGAAGGCAAAGGTATCCAGCCCCGAAGACAGCAGTTCCGAAAACCGGGCCGGGTCTTCGGGGTTCGGGTCCAGCCATTGCCGCACGCCGGGTCCGATGTCGTAGCTTTCGACCCATTCGGTCTCGCGGTTGATCCGCGACTGAAAGAACAGACCCTCCTGGTCGAAATCCGCCCGCCACTGGTCGCCGGGGTTGTCCTGCGCGCAGGTGTAGTAGTTCGACACCCGGCATTCCTTGGACTGGACGGTCATGAAGATCGTGCAGCCCGCAGGCGCGGTCCAGGTGCCGGCCGCGGCGGGCGCCGCAAGGGCGGCCAGCAGGGCAGGGGCAAGCAGGAATTTCATCGCCGTTCCACCTTTCCGGTTTGCGTCAGCGCGGCTGACCTTCGTGCCCGCCTTGTACGGGTCCGACAGTCATTCCGCGGCCACCGCGCCGCTTTGCGCGAGGTATCCCAGGATCGCCTCGGCGGCCTCGCGGCCATCGCGGATGGCCCAGACCACCAGGCTGGCGCCGCGCACGATGTCACCCGCGGCATAGACGCCGGGAAGGCTGGTTTCGTGGGTGCGGAAATCGGCCTTGATGGTGCCCCAGCGGGTCACCTTCAGGTCCGGCACGCCCCAGAGGGTGGGCAGGTCTTCCGGCTCGAAGCCCAGGGCCTGAATCACCAGGTCGGCGGGTTCGACATAGTCGGCGCCCTCGATCACCTCGGGGGATTGGCGGCCGCTCGCATCCGGCGCGCCCAGGCGCATCTTCTGCACCATCACGCCGTCCACCTCGGTTCCGCCGGTGAACCCCTTGGGCGCCGCCAGCCAGACGAACTCCACGCCCTCTTCCTCGGCGTTCTGCACCTCGCGCTGCGACCCCGGCATGTTCGCCCGGTCGCGGCGATACAGGCACTTGACCGACAGCGCGCCCTGACGGATCGCGGTGCGCACGCAGTCCATCGCGGTGTCGCCGCCGCCGATCACCACCACCCGCTTGCCGCTTGCGTCCAGCGTGCCGTCGTCGAACTCGGCCACCTCGTCGCCAAAGCTCTTGCGGTTGCTGGCGGTCAGGTAGTCCAGCGCCTTGACGATGCCGCCGGCACCCGAGCCGGGGGCCTCTAGTCCCCGTATCTTGTAGACTCCGGTGGCGATCACCACCGCATCGTGTTGGCCGCGGATCGCGTCAAAGGTCAGGTCGCGGCCGACGTCGCAGTTCAGCACATAGGTCACGCCTCCCTCGCGCAGCTGTTCGTTGCGGCGCAACACCACGTCCTTTTCCAGCTTGAAGCCGGGGATGCCATAGGTCAGCAGCCCGCCCGCGCGGTCGTAGCGGTCATAGACCGTGACCTGCACGCCGGCGCGGCGCAGCACGTCTGCCGCCGCCAGCCCGCCGGGGCCGGCACCGATGATGCCCACCGATTCGGGCCGTTCGGTGTGCGGGCGGATCGGCTTGACCCAGCCTTCGTCCCAGGCGGTATCGGTGATGTATTTCTCGACCGCGCCGATGGTCACGGTGCCGTGGCCCGATTGTTCGATGACGCAATTGCCTTCGCACAGCCGGTCCTGCGGGCAGATGCGGCCGCAGATTTCGGGGAAGGTGTTGGTGGCCTGGCTCAGCTCATAGGCCTCTTGCAGCCGGCCCTCGGCGGTCAGCCGCAGCCAGTCGGGGATGTTGTTGTGCAAGGGGCAATGCGACTGGCAATAGGGCACGCCGCACTGGCTGCACCGGCTGGCCTGCTCGGCGGCCTTGGCGTCGGCGAATTCGCGGTAGATCTCGTGGAAATCCCTGGCGCGCAAGGATGCGTCGCGTTTCTCGGGCATTTCCTTGCCCAGGGTCACGAACTTCAGCATCTTCTGCGTGGCCACGGCTGCGCCTCCCAACGGCTCCTTCGGGTGCGCCTTCCTATCCCCGTTCCCGGGCAAATAAAAGTCAGCAAGAGTTACCTAATCGCGGCTTTTTTGGTCGAAGGGACAGCCTGCCTGCCGTTTTCTGCCGAAATTAGGTCAGTATAGGTTCCAAAAAAACTCAATGGCCGGCCCAAAGCGCCGCCAAAGCCGCCGAACCCACGATGATTCGCCACCAGCCGAACAGCGCATAGCCGTTGCGGCCGACGAAATTCAGCACCCACCGCACCACCAGAACCGCGGTCACGAAGGCCACCGCAAAGCCCACCGCGATATCCCAGACCGCGCCGAAATCCAGCATGTCGCGGTTCTTCAGCAGGTCATAAGCCACCGCCGCGCCCATCGTCGGCAGGCTGAGCAGGAACGAGAACTCGGCCGCCGCGCGCTTTTCCACGCCCATCAGCAGCGCGCCCACGATCGTCGCCCCCGACCGCGACACGCCGGGAATCATCGCCACGCATTGACAGAAGCCGATCGCGACCGATTTGCCGAAGGGCAGGTCCAGCGCGGTGAAATGTACCGGCGCCGGCGCGATCCGGTCGATCACCAACAGCACGAAGCCGCCCAGGATCAGCATTGCCGCAATCAGCATCGGCGTCTCGAACAGAACGTCCTTGATGAAGTCATGCGCCAGAAGGCCCACGCCCACCGCCGGCAGAAAGGCCAGCAGCACCGACACGATGGCCCGCCGCGCCGCATCCTCGTGCCGCGCCCGCAGGATCAGCCGCCCCAGCATCGTGGCATAGACCGAGGTCAACGCCAGGATGGCGCCCAGCTGGATCACCACCTCAAAGGTCTTTCCCTTGGACTCGAAGCCCAGGAAATGCCCGGCCAACAGCAGATGCCCGGTGGAAGACACCGGGATGAACTCGGTCAGCCCTTCCAGAAGGCCAAGGAATGCGGCGGTCAGCGTGCTGTCGGTCATGTCCTACCTGTCGCGAAGGCGGTCGGCGACGACCGAGCCGTCGGCCTGCACGGTGCCCCGCATCTCTGCCTCATCGCCGATCCGCGGCTGATCGTCCACCCGGGTCGCGCCCGTGATAATGAACGCGGCACCGTCGATCTCGGCATCGGCCGTCAGGGTGCCGCGCAACCGGATCGATGCGCCCACAGGAACCGGCGCCGGCGTGCCCGTCGCATCGGGGGCGCCCTGCGCGATCCAGTCGCGGATCAGGCGGATGTCATCCTCGGGCAGCCACGGCGGCCCGTCAAAGGGCATCCTTGGATCGGCAAGCCCGGTCACGCGGCGCCAGACCTCGGACATCTCGGGATTGCCGGGCAGCACCACCAGGCGGTCACCGCCCTCCAGCACGTTCGACAGGCTGTCCAGCCGCAACCCTTCGGGCGGCGCGCCCATCTTCGAGTTGTCCGAGTGGCACTTGACGCAGGCCTTCAGGAAGATCGGCTCGACATCCGGCCAAAGAACCTGCTCTCCCGGCGCCGGCCGGAGGCGCTGCGGAGCGGCGGAGACGTTGCCTTGGCCCTCCGGCATCCCGGCCATCACCCAGGCCTCGACCATGGCGATCTGCGCGGGCTCAAGGAACGGCGGGCCGTCCAGCGGCATCTGCGGCTGCGCCTCTCCGCGCAGACGCTGCAGCATCGGGCTGGTCCTGTCGCCGGCCACCACGACCGGGCCGTTCTCGCTGCCCTGCAGGGCCCCTGCGTGGGTATCCAGCCGCAAGCCCAGGGGCGCGTCCTCGCCCGAATGGCACATCACGCAGCGCTCGGCGAACAGGGCGCCCACCTGATCGAAGGTCGGGGCGTCCTGCGCCGCCGCGGGCCAGGACAGCGCCGCAACGGCCAGGGCCGTGCCCCGCATCAGGCCTTCTTCAGGTTCTTGGCGCTGGCCTTGATCGCCGCGTACTGGCCCGAGGGGCGATAGCACCACAGGTATTCCGGCAGCACCGCCTCCATCGAGGTGGGCGTCAGCCCCAGATCGGCCATCCCGCGGGCGCCCGGCGCCACCACGTTGTCATGGCCCAGGCTGTTCAGCTGGTCGCGGGTGATCACCTTGTTCGAGATCAGGCCCAGCGTCACCGCCTCGACCATGTCGAAGGCAAAGGCGGCGACCTTCATCACGAAGGTCGGCACCCCGACGACCAGACGGCGGCGCTGGATCACGCCCAGCATCTTCTTCATCAGGTCGCGGAAGCTGGCGGCCTCGGGGCCGCCCAGTTCATAGATGCCCGGCGCGGCTTCGCCCAGGATGCCCTTGACGGCCGCCGCCGCAACGTCATCGACAAAGACCGGCTGGAACCGGGTCTGCGGCTTGGCCAGCGGCAGCACGAAGCCCAGCCGCGCCATCCCGGCAAAACGGTTGAAGAACTTGTCCTCGGTCCCGAAGATCACCGAGGGCCGCAGGATCACCGCGCCCGGAAAGGCCGACGTGACCGCCTGTTCCCCGGCGGCCTTGGTCTGGGCATAGATCGACGGCCCGTTCGCATCGGCGCCGATGGCCGACAGGTGGACCAGCTGCGCCACGCCCTCTTCGGCGGCGATGCGGGCGATGCGGCCCGCGCCCTGCACCTGCACGGTGTCAAAGTTGTTGCGGCCGATCCGGTCGAAGGTGCCAACGCAGTTCACCACCGCATCCGCCCCGCGCATCACCGCGCGCACCGAGGCATCGTCGCGGATGTTGCAGAACACCGGCTCGACCTGGCCCGGGGCGCCGTAGGGCTTGACGAACAGCGCCTCGTTCGGGCGGCGGACGGCGACGCGCACGCGCCAGCCCAATTTCGCCATCCGGCGCGCGACGTAGCGGCCCACGAAACCCGACCCGCCGTAGATGGTGACCAGCTTGCTCATGTAAGGCGCTCCCGTCAGGGCCGTTATGTGGGCGGATGAATAGCCCCGCTGTCCCGCAGCGGCAAGACCCAAGCGGCGCGACGAATTTTCCACGCTGCCTGTTCGGGCCGTGTTGACACCGCCGTTTGGCCCCATTACATCGCCCCCAGTGCCCAGATGGCGGAATTGGTAGACGCACTGGTTTCAGGTACCAGCGCCGCAAGGCGTGGAGGTTCGAGTCCTCTTCTGGGCACCACTACCCTGACATGACACAGGCCGAACCGCCCCGCCACCCGGCAGGGGTTCGGTCGTTTCGGCGTTGCCCGCCCCCTGGGGGCTTGCCTGCGGCGGGCAGGTCGGGAAACATCGGCTCCGGTTCCCCGGGGGCGTCGATGACCGCGATCAAGCTGCGAATCCTGTTCGATGGGGCGATGATCGGCCCCGGCAAGGCCCAGTTGCTGGACCATATCCGCGAGACCGGCTCGATCGCGGCCGCCGGGCGGCAGATGGGGATGAGCTACAAGCGCGCCTGGATGCTGGCCGAAGAGATGAATTCCGCCTTTGCCCAGCCGCTGGTGGCCAGCGTGCGCGGCGGTCCGGGCGGCGGCGGCGCGCGCCTGACCGAAGCCGGGGTCGAGGTGCTGCGGCTGTATCGCGAAGCAGTGGCCCAGGCCGAGCAGGCCGCGGCAGGGCCGATCACCGCGCTGGAGCGGATGCTGAGGCCAACCGGAGCGGGCGAAATATCTGGCGGAAAATAACGCTTGCCGCCCCCAGTTGTCCGGGTGATATGTTTCTGAAACCATATCGCTCGGAGCCCACGATGACCCGTCGCCTTGCCCTTGCCCTGACCCTTGCCGCCACGCTGGCCACCCCCGCCCGGTCCGAAGAGGTGGTGGTCTTTGCCGCCGCTTCGCTGAAGACCGCGCTGGATGCCGTTGCCGCCGATTTCCAGACCGCGACCGGCGATACCGTGACGATCAGCTATGCCGGCACCAGCCAGTTGGCCACGCAGATCATCCAGGGCGCCCCGGCCGACATCTTCCTGTCGGCCGCGGGCAACTGGATGGACGAGGTCGAAACGGCCGGTCTGGTGGTGCCCGGCACGCGGCAGGACCTGCTGGGCAACACGCTGGTCCTGATCGCCCACGGCAAGGACGCCGCGCCGGTCACGCTGGCGCCGGGGGTCGACCTGGCGGCGCTGCTGGGGCAGGACAAGCTGGCGATGGCGATGGTCGACTCGGTGCCCGCCGGCCAATATGGCAAGGAGGCGCTGGAGAATCTGGGCCTCTGGGAACAGGTGCAGACGTCGGTGGCGCAGGCCGACAACGTGCGCGCCGCGCTGGCCTTGGTATCCTCGGGCGAGGCGCCCTATGGCATCGTCTATGCGTCGGACGCCGTTGCCGACGACAATGTCACCGTCGTCGCCACCTTTCCGGCCGACAGCCACCGGCCCATCATCTATCCCGTAGCCCTGCTGACCGGCGCGGCGGATGCGGCCGACCGGGCGTTCCTGGCGGCGCTGACCGCCGATGCGGCGGATGCCCGGTTCGCTGAACAGGGCTTTGCCGTCCTGAATCCGCCGCCCTGAGTCCGCTTGGTTGACCCTGCGGACCGGCGGGGCTAAGCCGGACGCAGACCCGCGCGGAGGACATCTTGGCCATCCACCTGCACCGCAACGACCTGCCCGACGGCCTGGACCTGGGCCCCGTTGTCGCCATCGACACCGAGACGATGGGCCTGGACCCGCGCCGCGACCGGCTGTGCGTGGTGCAGCTGTCGGGTGGCGACGGCAACGCGCATCTGGTGCAGATCACCCGCGGCCAGACCCGCGCGCCCAATCTGGAAAGCCTGCTGGCCGACCCCGCGGTGCTGAAGCTGTTCCACTTCGGCCGCTTTGACATCGCGGCGCTGAAGCGCGCCTTCGGCGTCACCACCGCGCCGGTCTGGTGTACCAAGATCGCCTCCAAGCTGATCCGCACCTTCACCGACCGCCACGGGCTGAAATACCTGCTGGCCGATCTGGTCGGCGTGGATGTCAGCAAGCAGCAGCAGACCAGCGACTGGGGGTCGGAGACCCTTTCCGAGGCGCAGAAGGAATACGCGGCCTCGGACGTGCTGTACCTGCACGCCCTGAAGGCCGAGCTTGAGGCCCGGCTGACCCGCGAAGGCCGGCTGGAAATGGCGCAGCGCTGCTTCGATTTCCTGCCCACCCGGGCCGAGCTGGACCTGCTGGGCTGGGACGATGGCAATGACATCTTCACCCATTGACCCGCTGGCCGTCGGCCGCCGCGTCATCGCGCGCGAGGCCGAGGCCCTGGGAATGCTGGGCGCCTCGCTCGGGCAATCCTTTGCCGATGCGGTGGCGCTGATCCTGCGTGCGCAGGGCCGCGTCGTGGTCTCGGGCATGGGCAAGTCGGGGCATGTGGCGCGCAAGATCGCCGCCACCTTTGCCAGTACCGGCACCCCGGCCCAGTTCGTCCACCCGGCCGAGGCCAGCCACGGCGATCTGGGCATGGTCACGCCGCAGGACGTGCTGCTGGTGCTGTCCAACTCGGGCGAGACGCCGGAACTGGCCGACATCGTCGCCCATTCCCGCCGATTTTCCATTCCGCTGATCGGTGTTGCGGGGCGCGACGGCAGCACGCTGTTGCGTGAGGCAGACGTGGCGATCCTGCTGCCGCCCGCGCCCGAGGCCTGCGAACAGGGCATCGTGCCCACCACCAGCACCACGATGACGCTGGCGCTTGGCGATGCGCTGGCCATCGCGCTGATGGAACACCGGGCCTTTTCACCCGACCAGTTCCGCGTCTTTCACCCCGGCGGCAAACTGGGCGCGCGGCTTCTGCATGTGCGCGACCTGATGCACGCCGACCCGCCGCTGGTTGCCCCCGACACGGCGATGAGCGAGGCCCTGCTGGCGATGACGCGCGCGGGCTTTGGCGTGGTGGGCGTGGCCGATCCGGCGGGCCGCCTGCTGGGCATCGTCACCGATGGCGACCTGCGCCGCCACATGCAGGGCCTTCTGTCGCTGACGGCGGGCCAGGTGATGACGCGGAACCCGCGCACCACCCCCGCCGATGCCCTGGCGGTCGAGGCGCTGGCCCTGATGAACGACCGCAAGATCACCTGCCTGATGGTCACCGATGCCGAAGGCCGCGCCATCGGCATCCTGCACATCCACGACTGCCTGCGCGCGGGCGTGGCCTAGGCGCATGGACCGGCGCGATTTCCACAGCCGGCTGGTGGGGTGGCTGAAGGTCGCGCTGCCTCTGGCGGCGCTGGCGATCCTGTCCACGCTGTTCCTGCTGTCGGACCGGATCGACCCGAACGCCGCCATTCCCTATGCCGAGGTCGATGTCGAGGACCTGGCCCGCGACCCCCGGATGACCGCGCCCGCCTATGCCGGCACCACCGAGGACGGCACCGGCATCACCCTGTCGGCGACCGAGGCCCACCCCGCCGGCAGCGACAGCGACGCCGTGGCAACCGGGGTCCTGGCCGTGCTGGAAACCCCCGACGGCCAGCGCATCGACATTTCCGCCGCCCGCGCCGAGCTGGACCCGACGGCGCGGCGCCTGCGGCTGGATCAGGGCGTCAGCCTGGCCACCGCCTCGGGCTACCGGATCGAGACCGAGGCGCTGGAGGCCGACCTGGCCCGCACCCATGTCGAAAGCACCCTGCCGGTTCGCGTGGCCGCGCCGATGGGCGCGCTGGACGCCGGCGGCTTTGAACTGACCCAGGATCCGGCCACACCTTCGGGCTATCTTCTGGTTTTCAAGGGCGGGGTTAAGCTGGTATACCAACCCGGCGGGCAGACCCCGTGACGACAGGCACAGGCATGGCATTTCTTCTTCGCGCATTGGCAATCGCCGCCCTTCTGGGCGGGCATGTCGGCCTTGCCCAGGCGCAAGAGGCCAAGGTCGCCTTCGGCGGCCTCACCCAGGACACCACCCTTCCGGTCGAGGTGCAGGCCGATACCCTGTCGGTCAACAACGCCGACGGCACCGCGATCTTTGACGGCAACGTGCTGGTCGGCCAGGGTGAAATGCGGCTGGCCGCCGCCCGCGTGGTGGTGGAATACGGCACCGACGGCACGTCGATCGCGCGGCTGCACGCCACCGGCGGCGTCACCATCGCCAACCTGGCCGATGCCGCCGAAGCGCGCGAGGCGCTTTACACCATCGACACCGGCGTCATCGTGCTGACCGGCGACGTGCTGCTGACGCAAGGCGCCAGCGCGCTGTCGGGACAGAAGCTGACCATCGACCTGAAAGACGGCACCGGGGTGATGGAGGGTCGCGTCTCGACCGTTTTCGTGCCCGGCGGCAACTGATGACCGCTGCCCGCCCCGCCCTGACCGTGACTGAGGGCCTGCAAGGCCTGCAGGTGCGCAACCTGCGCAAGTCCTACAAGAAGCGCCCGGTGATCCGCGACGTCTCGATGGAGTTGCGGCGCGGCGAGGTGGTGGCCCTGCTGGGCCCCAACGGCTCGGGCAAGACCACCTGCTTTTACGCCATCGCCGGCCTTGTGACCCCCGAGGGCGGGCAGGTGCTGATCGACGGCCGCGACGTGACACTGCTGCCGATGTACCGCCGCGCCCGGCTGGGCATCGGTTACCTGCCGCAAGAGGTTTCCATCTTTCGAGGCCTCTCGGTCGAAGACAACATCCTGGCCATCCTGGAAATCACCCACGACGACCGCCACAAGCGGCGCGAACGGCTTGAGGAACTGCTCAGCGAATTCTCGATCACCCACCTGCGCCGCGCGCCCGCGCTGGCGCTTTCGGGCGGCGAACGGCGCCGGGTGGAAATCGCCCGCTGCCTTGCGGCCGACCCCAAGTACCTGCTGCTGGACGAACCCTTCGCCGGCGTCGACCCGATCGCGGTGGGCGAAATCCGCCATCTGGTGCATGACCTCAAGGGCCGCGGCATCGGCGTGCTGATCACCGATCACAACGTGCGCGAGACGCTGGAAATCGTCGACCGCGCCTATATCCTGCACGACGGCAAGGTGCTGATGAGCGGCACCACCGACGAGGTCGTGCGCGACGAAATGGTCCGCCGTGTCTATCTGGGCGAGAACTTCCGGATCATTTGAAGGGCCTGTGCGATTCGGTTGACAACCGGCCCCGCTCTGCGCCCAAATGAAGGGGATGAGCGCGACCTTCGCCCCCCGTCCAAAGGCTTCATCGGACAGCGTCCCTGCCCTGGCGACTTGCGACCGCGCCCATCCACCCCCACCTTCAAGGAATGACCCCGGCGGCCTGACGTGACGTCACGCCCGCCCGGTCTAAGACATGCAAAGGAGACATCATGCGCTACCAGATCAGTGGAAAACAGATCGACATCGGTGAGGCTCTCCAGACCCATGTGAAAGCCGAGCTGGGCGAGGTGGTCGAGAAATACGCCCAGCGTCCGACCGAATGCATCGTGGTGTTTTCCAAGGCCGCGCACGAGTTTATCTGCGAGACGACGATCCACCTGTCGACCGGCCTCTCGGCCCAGGCCAAGGGCCACGCGACCGAGATCTACGCCGCCTTCGAATCCTGCCGCGAGAAGATGGACAAGCAGCTGCGCCGCTACAAGCGCCGCATCCGCAGCCACCACGCCGACCGCAAGGGGCCCGTTGAATTCGGCGGAGGCTCCGCGTATATCCTCGCCCCATCCGAGGAGACCGAGGATGCCACGCTGGACACGTTGCAGCCCGTGGTCATTGCCGAGATGGAGACGAAGATCCCTTCGATCACCGTCGGCGAGGCCGTGATGCAGCTGGAACTGGCGGGGCAGAAGATGCTGGTCTTCCGCAATGAGGGGCATGGGGGCGTGAACGTGGTCTACCGTCGCGATGACGGGAACATCGGCTGGATCGACCCCCGCAACAGCAGGTAAGGGCGCGGCCGTCACGGCCCGCGGAAACAAAACCGTCCATGGATCTTTCCAAATTGCTATTGCCCGGCGCCGTTCGCGTGGTCGGGCAGTTCACCTCGAAAAAGCGCCTGTTCCAGGAACTGGCCGAGACCGCCGCGCAGGTGCACGGCGTCCAGGCTGCCTTGGCGCTGGACGGTCTGCAGGAACGCGAGACGCTGGGGCCGACGGGCGTCGGCCACGGCATCGCGCTGCCGCATGCCCGGCTTGAGGATCTGTCGCGGATCGTCGGCATCTTCATCCGGCTGGAAAAGCCGCTGGATTACGACAGCGTCGACCGCCAGCCGGTCGATCTGGTGTTCGGCCTGCTGGCGCCCAAGGATTCGGGCGTGGATCACCTGAAGGCGCTGGCGCTGGTCAGCCGGACGATGCGCGATCCCGGCGTGGTGGGCAAGCTGCGGGCCAACAGCGATCCGGCCAAGCTGTACGCGATCCTGACCGAGGCGCGGGCCCCGGCCGCGGCCTAATCGGCGATCAGCCGCGCTTCCAGCGGTCGAAGCCAAGGCCCATGTAATCGCGCGACCAGGCCTCCTGCGCCAGGTCCTCGAATTCCGGCTGCCAGATCGCCTCAAGCGCCTCGGCCACGGCACGGTCCAGGGGGGCGGGCGGGGCCTCGGGCAGGCCCAGTTCGGCGGCCAGAAAAGCCAGACCCTGGGTCATCCGATCCTCGCGCAGAACCAGATCTGGGCCCTGGAAGCCGGCAAAGCCCTGCAGGATCGCGGTCTGGCTGGCCCAATGCGGCGGGACCTTCTGGCCCAGTTGCCCGGCGACCGACAGCCGGGCATAGCGCAGGAAGGCGGCAAAGGCCTGCTGGTGCTGCGCCAGGTCCAGAAAGGGCTGGCCGGCGGGCGGAAGGTCGGCCTTCTGCGTGCGGATCAGCGCCTGCCGGTGATCGGCCAGCTTGCCCGACACGACCTGGCCCAGAAACGCCTGATGCGCGCGCAACAGCGGATGGCGGACCACGGTAAAGCTGCGGTGGCCGGGGTGCGTCTTCTTCCACTGGCGCAGCGTCTTCTGCACGAAATCGCCGACCAGCCCGCCGCGGCCCAGCCGCACCATCCAGGCCTGCACATGCGCCTCGGGGCCGGACCGGACGGGCATGAACAACAGCCCCGCTCCTTCGACCGCAACAAAGGAGGGAATGGCGGGCGGGCGGCGCGGTTCGAAATTCGGCGTGCGGTTCAGGTTGAACCGATCCAGCCGCGCCAGGGCGGTTTCCATCTCGGGGAAATTCACCACCTTGTCGGCGATGTCCTCGGGGTTCTGCTTTTTCAGCGTGTCATCGACCGCCTCAAGCCGCCCCTCGACGCCCAGCCAGGCCGCCAGGCCGTTCAGCACTTGCACATCCTGGATATCGTCATAGTCGATGTAGAACGCCGTCTGACCGCTGACCTGCAGCCCATGCATCAGCTGCACCTGAAAGGCCTGCAGCGACTCCAGATGCGCCTCGAACTCGGCCGGGTCAAAGCGCACTTGCGCGGTCTTCAGGTTCTTGGCGTTGGTCAGCTTCCACTGGCCGGTGGCCTGCGCGATCTTCCAGCTGACATAGCTGTCAGCCGGATTGCGCGTCAGGATGATCTTGGCGCAGGCCTCATCCTCCAGCAGGTCGGGCAGGATGCGGGGGTCGTGGTCGTGAAAATAGCGAAACCCCGCCATCCCCGGCGTCTGCGCCCGCAGCCGCC
>JAGPCN010000257.1 GCA_018058035.1 Fuscovulum sp. | reverse complement strand
GACCACGTCGCAGCAAGCCGACACGGGGACGGAATTCGCCGCCCTTCTGGGCGCCAGGGCGGCAGGCGTCTACGCCAACGCCACCATGCACACCCCGGTGGCGATCAGCGAAGAGGCCACAGCCCGTGCGCTGGAATTGCGCGCCGATTGCCTGCTGGCCGTGGGCGGCGGGTCGACCACGGGCCTTGGCAAGGCCATCGCGCTGCGCACCGACCTGCCGCAGATCGTGGTGCCCACCACCTATGCCGGATCCGAGGCGACCGGCATCCTTGGCCAGACCGAAGCCGGCCGCAAGACCACGCTGACCAGCCCGAAGGTGCAGCCCGAGGTCATCCTCTACGACGCCGAACTTGTCCGCAGCCTGCCGGTCGGCATGACCGTCACCAGCGCGCTGAACGCCATGGCCCACGCGGCCGAGGGGCTTTATGCGCAGAACCGCTCTCCCATCTCGACCCTGATGGCGCTTGAAGGCCTGCGCGCCTTTCGCGATGCCCTGCCGCGAGTGCTGGACAACCCCGCCGACCTGCACGCCCGCGGCGAAACGCTGTACGGCGCCTGGCTCTGCGGCACCGTGCTGGGCACCGTCGGCATGGCGCTGCACCACAAGCTGTGCCACACCCTGGGCGGCAGCTTCGACCTGCCGCATGCCGAAACCCATTCGGTCATCCTGCCCCACGCCATCGCCTACAACGAACAGGCGGCGGAGGCCGAACTGGCGCCCATCGCCGAAATCTTCGGCGGCGCCACCCCCGGCCAGGCTCTGCATGCCTTTGCCCTGCGGATGCAGGCCCCCACCGCGCTGCGCGACCTGGGCCTGCCGGAATCCGCACTGGACCGCGCCACCGAAATCGCGACGCAGAACCCCTACTGGAACCCCCGCGCCGTCGAGGCCGGGGCCCTGCGCCGCCTGTTGCAGAACGCCTGGTCCGGCGCGGCCCCGGCCGCCTGACGCCGCAAGAACACCCAAAGGGAGGAACATCATGGCAGACATCACCACCGAGGTGCTGATCATCGGCACCGGCCCGTCGGGTTCGGCCACCGCAGCGCTTTTGTCCAGCTACGGCATCCGCAACATGGCGGTGAACCGCTATCGCTGGCTGGCCAATACACCGCGCGCCCATATCACCAACCAGCGCGCGATGGAGGTCTTGCGCGACCTGGGCCGCGAGGTCGAGGACGAGGCCTACATGTTCGCCACCCATCAGGACCTGATGGGCGAGAACATCTTTTGCGAAAGCCTGGCGGGCGAGGAAATCGGCCGGATGAAGAGCTGGGGCAACCACCCGCTCAGCCGGGCCGAACACCTGATGTCGTCGCCGACCAGGATGAACGACCTGCCGCAGACCTTCATGGAACCGCTGTTGTTCAAGACCGCCTGCGCGCGCGGCACCCAGGCGCGGATGTCCACCGAATACCTGCGCCACGAGCAGGACGCCGAGGGCGTGACGACCACCTGCCTGGACCGGCTGACCGGCAAGGAACTTACCATCCGGTCGAAATACCTGATCGGCGCCGATGGCGGCAAATCGCTGGTGGCCGAACACGCCGGCCTGCCGTTCGAGGGCAAGATGGGCGTCGGCGGCAGCATGAACATCCTGTTCCGCGCCGACCTGTCGAAGTATGTCGCGCACCGGCCTTCGGTGCTGTATTGGGTGATGCAGCCCGGCGCCGACGTCGGCGGCATCGGCATGGGCCTGGTGCGCATGGTCAGGCCCTGGAACGAATGGCTGATCGTCTGGGGCTATGACATCAACGGGCCGGAACCCGAGGTCACGCCCGAATTCGCCACCGGCGTCGCGCGGCAACTGGTCGGCGACCCGGGCCTGGAGATCGAGCTTCTGTCCGCCAACACCTGGACGGTGAACAACCGCTACGCCACCCGCACCGCGAATGGCCGCGTGTTCTGCATGGGCGACGCGATCCACCGCCACCCGCCATCGAACGGGCTGGGATCGAACACCTCGATCCAGGACAGCTTCAACCTGGCATGGAAGCTGGCCATGGTGCTGAAGGGGCAGGCGGGCGAACGGCTGCTGGACAGCTATGACGCCGAACGCGCGCCGGTGGCCAAGCAGATCGTCACCCGCGCCAACCAGTCGATTGCCGAGTTCGGCCCGATCTTCGAATCCCTCGGCATGGGCGAAGGCGTCGATCCGGTGCAGATGCAGAAGAACCTGAACGCCCGCACCGAAGGCACCGAGGCCGCCGAGCACCAGCGCGAGGCGATCCGCAAGGCCATCGCCTTCAAGAAATACGAATTCGACGCGCATGGCGTCGAGATGAACCAGCGCTACCGGTCGGCGGCCATCGTCACTGATGGCCAGATCGAACCCGCCTTCGCGCTGGACGCCGACCTGCACTATCAGCCAACCACCTGGCCCGGCGCGCGCCTGCCGCATGCCTGGCTGTATCGCCGCGACACCGGGGCGCAGGTCTCGACGCTGGACCTGTGCGGGCATGGCCGGTTCACCCTGCTGACCGGCCTTGGCGGCGAGCCCTGGGTTCAGGCGGCGGCCGAGGTGGCGGCCGAACTGGGGCTGGAGATCGGAACCCACGTCATCGGCCCGCGCCAGACCCACATCGACCATAGCGGCGACTGGGCCCGCGCCAGCGAAATCCGCGACAGCGGCTGCCTGCTGGTGCGCCCCGACCACCACGTCAGCTGGCGGGCCGAAACGCTGTCGGCCGCGCCCAAGGCCGATCTGCTGCGGGTGCTGCGGGCGATCCTCGCCCGCTAGACGGGCGCTTGCCCGGCGGCCCAGGCAAATTGCGCCTCGGTCTCGACCGCGCAGGGGCGCACGGCGCGCAGGCGGGCCAGCGCCGCCGGCGCGGCCTCGCCGCAGTCGACCATCAGCCGCAGCACGGCCATGCCCGACCGGCCGCAGCCGCCGAAGCAATGCGCCAGCACCCGGCCGCCCGCCGCCAGCACCGCCCGCGCCTGCGCGGCGGCGGCGGGCCAGGCGGCATCGGTCGCGCCCGAAGGCGCGCCGAAATCCGCCACCGGCAGATGCAGCCAGCCGATCCCGTGGTGCCCCAGGTCCTGCGGCAGGTCCCCGGCGCCGCGGGCCGCCATCTCGTCCAGCGGCGTCATCGACAGCACCAGCGCCGGCGCGAAGTCCAGCAGGTCGGCCAGGTCGGCGGCATAGGCGCCGCCCCGCCCCGGCAGCGGGCAGATCGCCAGCGTCCCGCCGCCAACCTGCAACGAAGCAATCGCCAGCCCCATCCCGCCCCCTTCGCGGTGGACCTTCGTCCCCCCGCGCCCTACTCTGCCCCCCGAGTCACGAGAGGTTCCATGACCGACACGCCCGACAAAGCCTATCAGGTGCTGGCCCGCAAGTACCGGCCCGAAACCTTTGCCGATCTGGTCGGCCAGGACGCCATGGTGCGCACGCTGAAGAACGCCTTCGCGGCCAGCCGCATCGCGCAGGCGTTCATCATGACCGGCATCCGCGGCACCGGAAAGACCACCACCGCCCGCATCATCGCCAAGGGGCTGAACTGCGTCGGCCCCGACGGCACCGGTACCCCCACCACCGAACCCTGCGGCACCTGCGAGCATTGCAAGGCCATCATGGAGGGCCGCCACGTCGACGTGATGGAGATGGACGCCGCCTCGCACACCGGGGTGAACGACATCCGCGAGATCATCGACAGCGTCCACTACCGGGCGGCCTCGGCGCGCTACAAGATCTACATCATCGACGAAGTTCACATGCTGTCGACCAGCGCCTTCAACGCACTTCTGAAGACGCTGGAAGAACCGCCCGCGCATGTGAAGTTCATCTTCGCCACCACCGAAATCCGCAAGGTTCCGGTTACCGTCCTGTCGCGCTGCCAGCGCTTCGACCTGAAGCGGATCGAGCCCGAGGTGATGATCGCCCTCTTGCGCAAGATCGCCACCGCCGAGGGCGCCGAGATCAGCGACGAGGCGCTGGCGCTGATCACCCGGGCCGCCGAAGGCTCGGCCCGCGATGCGACCTCGCTTCTGGACCAGGCGATTTCCCACGGCGCGGGGGAAACCACGGCATCGCAGGTGCGCGCCATGCTGGGCCTGGCCGACCGCGGCCGGGTGCTGGACCTCTTCGACATGGTGATGCGGGGCGATGCGGCGGCGGCGCTTTCGGAACTGTCGGCGCAATATTCCGACGGCGCCGACCCGATGGCGGTGCTGCGCGACCTGGCCGAGGTGACGCACTGGATCTCGGTGCTGAAGGTCACGCCCGAGGCGGCTGATGACCCCACCGTGCCGCCCGACGAACGCGCCCGCGGGCTTGAGATGGCCGCGGGGCTGTCGATGCGCAGCCTGGGCCGGATGTGGCAGATGCTGCTGAAGGCGCTGGAAGAGGTGGGCTTGGCCCCGAACGCGATGATGGCGGCCGAGATGGCGGTGATCCGGCTGACCCATGTCGCCGACCTGCCCGACCCCGAGAAACTGGTGCGCGCCCTGACCGAAGAGCCGCGTCCGCCCGCTCCGTCTGGCGGCGGGATGCCGGGCGGGGCGCCCGCCGGGCGCAGCACGCTGCATGGGCCGATGGCCCTGGTGCCCTCGGCACCGTCGCGCGGGCCCGTGATGTCGGCCGCCGCGCCCGCACTGGCCCAGGGCCAGCTGCAGGTCTGCGCCAGCTTCGAGGCGGTGATCGACCTGATCCGCGACCGCCGCGACATGCTGCTGCTGAAAGAGGTCGAGGACGGCGTGCGGCTGGTGCGCTATTCCCCCGGCCGGATCGAGTTCGAACCCGCCCCCGGCGCCCGCCCTGACCTGGCCGCCCGGCTGGGCCAGCAGTTGCAGCGCTGGACGGGCAGCCGCTGGGGCGTGTCGGTCGTCGCCGCGGGCGGGGCGCCGACGATCGCCGAGGTGCGCGACAGCGACCGCCTGCAGGCCGAGGCCGAGGCGCAGGCCAGCCCGCTGGTGCAGGCCGTCCTGGCCGCCTTTCCGGGCGCCCGCATCACCGACATCCGCACCCCCGAGGCAATGGCCGAACAGGCCGCGGCCGAGGCGCTGCCGCTGGCCGAACCCGAGGTGGACGACGACTGGGACCCGTTCGAGGAATGACCCGCCGGCGACCGCCCCGCGCCGGAATTCGTGCGAATTCCGTCCCGATTTCCGCGCGGAAATCGGTTCCCGGCGGGCAAACGTGATCGCCCCGCCGATCCGCCGCGCCACAGACGCCGACGCAGCCACCGTCGCCGCGCTGAATGCCCATGTGCAGGGCTGGCACGCCGCGCATTACCCCGCGGCCTTCTTTGCCACTCCAGACCCGGTCGCGCTGGAGGCGCATTTCCGCCAGCGGCTTGCCGACCCGGCGGTGACCTGCCTTCTGGCCGGCGACCCGGCGCAGGGCTATGCGCTCTGTTCGTTGCAGGAACGGCCGCTGTCGGTATTCTCTCCGGCCGTGCGGCGGCTGATGGTCGACCAGATCGCCGTCGCTCCCCCGGCCCGACGCCAGGGGCTGGGCCGCGCGCTTCTGGCGGCGGCCCGCGCGCTGGCGCGCGAGGCGGGCTGCGACGAGATCCTTCTGGACACCTGGGAGGCCAATACCGAGGCCCACCGCTTCTTTCAGGCCAACGGCTTTGCCCCGCGCCGGATGCTGTTTCGCGCCGAACCGTGAACCTTGCGCGGCGGGCGCGGCGGGCGTATCTCGGGCAGGAACAAAAGGAGACGGCGATGTTCAAGGGTCTTGGCGGTCTGGGCGGGCTGGGCGACATGGCGGGCATGATGAAGAAGGCCCAGGAGATGCAGGCGAGAATGGCCGAGATGCAGGAGCAGATGGCCCGCACCGTGGTGATCGGCGAAGCCGGCGCCGGCCTGGTCAAGGCCCGCGTCACCGCGAAGGGA
>JAGPCN010000256.1 GCA_018058035.1 Fuscovulum sp. | reverse complement strand
ACCCCCAAACCTCCACAAACTCCCGCCACTCGCCCTTGCTCATGCCGGAGGCCTCTTGCGTCACTGTTTCACCTGCGAGGCGACGTTTCAACACCGCAATCGCCTTCGACGACAGCGTGACGCCGCCCATCCGGTAATCCTCGAACGCCGCGAAGGCCAGGGGGACCCAATCCCTCACACAGGCCGCAATGGCCTCGGCGTAGACGCGGATTTCGTATTGGGCGTGGGGGTCGGCGCGGAGGCGCAGGAAGTGGAAGAGGTTGTGCAGGTCGACCTTCCAGTACCATTGCGTGTAGATGTTCATCGGCAGGTTCATCCGCGCCAGTTCGCGGGCGAGGCCCTGTTGGCCGTCCTGGCTCAGCATTGCCTCGTAATGGTCGTACATCTGGGCGGCGTCGGATTTCAGCATGGCAAGGACGCGGGCGGATTCTTCGCCGGAAAGAACCTCGCCCCGGCCCTGGTTGTTGACGGTGGATTGGGCGGCCAATTGCGACGGGTCGGGGATGTAGAATTCGCGGTCGAGGATCGAATAGCGGGCGGAGTATTCGTTGACGTTTGCGGTGCGGTGGCGGATCCACTGGCGGGCGACGAAGACCGGCAGTTTGACGTGGAGCTTGATCTCGCACATCTCGAACGGGGTCGAATGCCAGTGGCGCATCAGGTAGCGGATCAGGCCCTCGTCGTTCTGGACGTGCTTGGTGCCGGCGCCGTAGCTGACGCGGGCGGCCTGCACGATGGCACCGTCGTCGCCCATGTAGTCGATGACGCGGATGAAGCCGTGGTCCAGCACCGGGTGGGCGCGGTAGAGATGCGCCTCCATCCCCTCGGACACGGCACGCAATGTGGGGCGGGGGGTGGCGCGGGCGGCCTCGATCTCGGCCAGCTGTTCGGGGGTCAGGGGCATGGGCGCGGCCTTTCGATGGGCGGGAATGAGTCGGAGTGACTATATCTGGTGGGGGAGGGTGGGGAAACCGCAGGATGAAGCGTGATGCCACGCGGCAACGCCCGCGGGCAAATCGGTGGACAGTTCGTTTCCGTTTTGACTTTCAAGGCCTTTGCGGGCATTCCTGATGTGGATAACTCAGTCCGGGTGCGATCCATGCTCTTTCGCGTCTCTTCGATCGTTGCGCTTTCGCTGTGCCTTGCGGGGTGCGGCGGCAATCCCTTTACCGATGGCGGGGGCGGTGGCGGCGGAGGGGGCGGCGGCGGCGGTGGCTCGTCGACGATCCCGGCGGCGCTGAAGGGCAACCTGGAAAGCGTGACCTACAACCCGACCGGCGGTCCCGGGGGGGCCGGGTCGCTGACGGCGGTGATCGATCCGCTGGACGCCAGCCCGATCACGGCGACCTTCGACCGCGACCCGACGCTGGATGTGCCGGGCTTCCAGGCCTTTGGCTACCGCGAGACGACGTCGAACCGGCTGTTCGTGGCGCTGCTGGCGACCTCGGCCACCGGGGCGGCAACGGCGGGCGTTGTCGGCAGCGGCCAGTTCACCGAGATGGTCTGGGGCGCGAACTACACCGGCAGCGGCTTTTCCGAGCCGACCGCGGGCGGGCTGGCGAGCTATGCCGGCAACTACGCCGGCGTGCTGAACACCGGCGTCGCGGTGCCGGGGCCGGGAACGCCGTTCGATCCGATCCGCCCCTATCGCGTCGATGGCGACGTGCTGTTGAACGCCGACTTCACCAACAATTCGGTCGAGGGCGGCATCCGCAACCGCACCATAATGGATACCGGCGCCCCGCTGGACAACCTGTTCCTGCAGATCACCGAGATCAATGCGGATGGCAGCTTCGGCGGCACGGTGGCCTACGCCGATACGGCGACGGCGGGCACCTATGGCGGCGTGTTCGGCGGCAGCGGCGCCTCGGCGGTCGCGGGCGGGATCGAGGTTGCGCCGATCCAGGGCAACACCGACCTGCTGGAGCGGGGCGTCTTCGTGGCCGATGTCTGCGTCGCGGGCGATCCCTTGCCCTGCCCGCAGTAAGCGGCGGTGATCCGCAGGCTGCTTTGCGCCCTTGCGGTCCTTTGCTGGGTGTCGCAGGCGCTGCCGGCCGAAGAGCCTGACCTGGCGCATCAGGCCCAGGCGGCCTTTTCGGCAGGCCAGGTGGAACTGGCGCGGATGCTGGCGCTGGCCGTCCTGAACGACGATCCGCGCAATTCGACGGCGCTGGCGGTGCTGGCGGCCGTGGGGCTGGCAACCAACGAGCCGGCGGCCGCGCGGGTGGTGGCCGGGCAGTCGTTCCGCGCCGCGACCGACCGCCGGGGCAAGTTCACCGCGGCGCGGCTGGCAGCGCGGGCCTCGGTCGATCTGGGCCAGTCGGGCATCGCCAAGTACTGGCTGCGGCGCGCGGTACAGGTGGCCCCCGACGATGCGGCGCAAGCGGCCACGGTGCGCGACTTTCTGGCGGTACGCAGCCAAAGCCCGGTGCGGCTGGACTTCGGACTGTCGATCAAGCCCTCGGACAACGTGAACCAGGGCGCCGAGGACAGCCTGCTGACGATCGACGGCATCCCGACCTGGTTCTACTTCAACGCCGCGACGATGGCCCTTCCGGGGATCGAGACCACGGCGAACCTGGGGCTGCGCTATCGCATCGCCGGGACGGCGGCGGCCCCGACCGAGATCGGGCTGCGCTTCAACCATCGCGGCGTGGCGCTGTCGGACAAGGCCCGGGCGCTGGCACCGCAGGCGCGGGGATCGGATTTTGCCACCTCGGCGCTGGACGCGCTGATCCTGCACCGCCGCGCCCTGGGCCCGACGCAGGACCTGAGCCTGGGCCTGACGTTCGGCAAGACCTGGCTGGCCGGCCAGCCCTATTCCGACCGGGCGCGCGCCGATGTCGCGCTGATGACGGCCCACGGCACCGACAGCCAAAGCCGCTTTGGCCTGTCGGTCGAGCGGCAGTGGCTGGCCACCGGAAGCCCGGACGCCACCGCCCTGACGCTGGATTTCGGGGTGCAGCACCGGCTGCCGGGCGGCGACGTCGTGGCGCTGAAGCTGGAAATCGGCCGGACGGTCTCGGACGATGCCAACCAGGAACACGACAAGCGGGGCGCCAGCCTGCGCTATGCCTTCGGCAAGCCGGTCGCCGGGGCGCGTCTTTCGGGCGCGCTCAGCGTCACCTCCCGCGACTATGCGGTGTTCTTCAACGGCATCTTCAACGATACCGGACGCGAGGACCTGTCGGTTGCGGCCAACCTGGACCTGGCCCTGCCAGGCCTGGGAGTGTTCGGCTTCGAGCCGGTGCTGTCGCTCGAGGCCAGCCGGACCCGGTCGAACGTCAGCCGCTACAGCGGAGAGTCGCTGGGCCTGGGGCTGCGCATCCAGACCTCGTTCTGACCGCGGCGGCCTTCCCATTCGCGGCCAGCGGGCTAAAGTGTCGCCCGATGCGCAAGGCATGCGCGCAAGGGAGACGACCGCGATGAAGATCCGCTACCTGCATACGATGGTCCGGGTGAAGGACCTGGAAAAGAGCCTGGCCTTCTACCGCCTGCTGGGGCTGGAAGAGACCCGGCGCTATGACAACGAGGGCGGGCGCTTCACGCTGGTTTTCCTGGCGCCGCCGGGCCAGCCGGACTGCCCGGTGGAGCTGACATACAACTGGGATGGCGACGATGGGCTGCCCAGCGACAGCCGGCATTTCGGCCACATTGCCTATGAGGTCGAGGACATCTACGCGACCTGCGCGCACCTGCAGGCGAACGGCGTGGTGATCAACCGCCCACCGCGCGACGGGCGCATGGCCTTTGTGCGCAGCCCCGACAACGTGTCGGTGGAGCTGTTGCAGATGGGCGCTGCCAAGGCGCCGGCAGAACCCTGGGTCAGCATGGGGAGCGTCGGGCACTGGTAGACCGGCGCCTCGTCGTTCGTCTTCGACTCCTCCTCGGGTGCACGCGCCCGCGAGGAGTGTCGAAGACATCGACGAGCGTCCCGGTCAGACCGACCACAGGCTGAAGAGGTCAGCGCCAAGGGTGCGGCTTTCCACCAGGCGCGGGCGGGGCGCATCCGTCAGGGCCGTCAGCCCAAGCGGGCCCAGGGCCGGTGTGCCGTCGGCGCCGATCAGACAGCCGGCCTGATACAGGGCCAGATCGTCGACAAGTTGCGCGCGGATCAGCTGCGCCGCCAGCTGCCCGCCGCCTTCGCAGAGGATGCGGGTCAACCCCTCTGCCGCCAACATGCGAAAGGTTGCCGGCAGGTCCAGGTGGCCGGCGGCCTCGGCGCATTCGATCAGCCGCGCGCCGGTGGCGGCCCAGGCGTCCCGGGCAGCAGCAGCGGCCTGCGGGCCGTGCAGCAGCCAGACCGGATGCTGGCGGGCGGTCTGCCCCAGGCGGCTGGCGGGGCTGTGGCTCAGCCGGCTGTCCAGCAGCAGGCGCAGCGGCTGGCGGGTGTGCCCCAGCCCGCGGACGGTCAGTTCGGGGTCGTCGGCGCGCGCGGTCCCCGATCCGACCAGCACCGCGTCATGGCTCAGCCGCAGCAGGTGGACATGGGCGCGCGCCTCCGGCCCGGTGATCCAGCGCGACTCTCCGGTTGCGGTGGCGATGCGGCCGTCCAGTGTGCTGGCCAGCTTCAGCGTGACGAAGGGCAAGCCACGGGTGACGCGTTTCAGGAAGCCTGCCGTGATCCGGGCAGCCTGGGCGGCCAGGACGCCTTCGGTCACCGCGATGCCGGCGGCGCGCAGCATCGCGTGACCCTGGCCCGAGACGCGGGGGTCGGGGTCGGTCAGCGCGGTGACGACGCGGGCCACCTGCGCATCGGCCAGGGCCGCCGCGCAGGGCGGCGTCTTGCCGTGATGGGCGCAGGGCTCCAGCGTGACATAGGCGGTGGCGCCGGCCGCCAGCGGCCCGGCCTGGGCCAACGCGACGCGCTCGGCATGGGGGCGCCCGCCGGGCTGGGTATGGCCGCGGCCGACGATGCGGCCCTGGTTCACGATCACGCAGCCGACCGCAGGATTGGGCCAGGTGGCCCCCAGGCCCCGCGCCGCCAGGCGCAGGGCGTGGGCCATGTGGGTCTCATCGGCCTCGCGCGTCACTCTTCGGTCTTGTCGCCGGGGCGCAGCTCGCTCACGAAGCGGTCAAAGTCGTCGGCGGCCTGGAAGTTCTTGTAAACGCTGGCAAAGCGCACATAGGCGACGGTGTCGATCCGGGCCAGGCTTTCCATCACGATCTCGCCGATCTGCTTGGAATGGATGTCGGTTTCGCCAAGGCTTTCCAGCCGCCGCACGATGCCGCTGATCATCTGGTCGATGCGTTCGGGGTCGATCGGGCGTTTCTGCATCGCGATGCGGATCGAGCGTTCCAGCTTGTCGCGGTCGAAATCCTCGCGCTTGCCGCTGGACTTGATCACCACCAGGTCGCGCAGCTGGACGCGCTCATAGGTGGTGAAGCGCCCGCCGCAGGCCGGGCAGAACCGGCGCCGGCGGATCGAGACGTGATCCTCGGCCGGGCGGCTGTCCTTCACCTGGGTGTCGATATTGCCGCAGAATGGGCAGCGCATTCGCCCCCTCCTTGCTTGTTGTCGTTGGCCTGCCTCAAGCCCGGGTGTAGCCCCCGGGTCATGGCCCAGACTATAGGAGAGGACCGCGCATATCGGCCAGCCCGAAGTTGCCGGCCCCGGATGTAGGGGGCCTGGTGTTGCGGCGCGGACTCACGCCTTGGTGTGGGGCGTCAGGGGCAGGGGGCATCCTGCCAGGCGAAGCTGTCGAAGTTCCAGCATTGGCCGGCGTCGATCTTGGCATCGAAGATGTCGCCCAGGTCGCCCCGCACACTGCCCGGCGCGCAGGTCGGGGAGGCCAGCAGTTCCTCTCCCTTCAGCACGTTCACGCCGCCCTCCCAACCGGC
>JAGPCN010000255.1 GCA_018058035.1 Fuscovulum sp. | reverse complement strand
CCGGCGGACCCTCACCACCCCCCGGGTCTCGCCCTGGCGCCCCAGCCCGAGTTCGACCGCCCCCGCCCCCGGCGCCCCCGCCGCATCGACGGCGCCCAGCCCCGAGACGTCGATCCGCTCCTTCGGCCAGCCCGCGGCCTCCATCCCGCCACCGGCGCCGCCGCCCTGCCCGCCCGACAGGCCCGCCAGCGACAGCGCGCCGGCGCGCAGCTGCGCCGACAGCTTCGGCCGCGCCTCGCCCGGCTTCAGGTCCAGATCTCCGGTGATCTCGTTGCCATCCGCCCGGATCGTGGCGCCGCGCAGATAGGCCGCGCCGCTGCCGTCCAGCGTCAGCCGGCCGGTCACGGCCAGGCTTTCGGCGCCCAGGCCGCGCGGCAGGTCGGGCGCCGCAGCCCCCGCCAGCGCCGCCACGGCGGCCAGATCCGCCAGATCCGCGGACAGGTCACCCTCGGCCGCCAGCGGCTGCCAGCCGCCCCGGCCAGAGAAGTCGATGCGCGAGCCGCCGATCGTCGCGGCCAGGGTCAGCGGCACCAGCCGCCCCTCGGTAAAGGCGGAAAACACCCCGGCCTCGGCCTCGACCGTCAGCGGCTGACCGGCCATCACCGCGCGGCCCGACAGCGTCGCCGGGCCGGTGAAATCGGGGATCGCCAGCCGCAGCGACAGATCGTCCAGCGCCAGCCGCCGGCCGCTGCCATGATCGACGAAACGCAGCGTGCCGCCCTCGACCAGGCCCTCGCGCAGGGTATAGGCACGCCCCACGCCGGGGGTGTCGGCGCTGACCTCACCCGCCGGGCCGCCGCCGCCAAAGACCCAGTTCTCGCGCCCGTCCTTTGCGCGCTCCAGCAGGATCTCGGGGCGGGTGGCGCGAATCCCCAGGATCTCGATCTCGCCGCCCAGCAGGGCCGAGGCGTTGATCTCGATCTTCAGGCTTTCGGCGCGAAACATCGGCCCCTCGGCAGACCAGGCCGCATTGGCGATTGTCACGGGGCCGGTGGTGACCCCCAGCACCGGCCAGAATCGCGGGCTGACATCGCCCTCGATCTGGAGTGAACGCCCGGTCAAGCGCTCGAACTCGGCCGCTGCCCGGGCGGCAATCCGGTCAGTCGGGATCAGTGCCAGAAGCCCCAGCCCCAGCAGGACCAGAAGCAGGACGGCCCCCAGGACCCGGACCAGCCACCGCATCGACGCCCCTTTCTTCGTTTCTTCTTTGGAAACAAAGCCTAGGCGCCTCGCCCTGCCCCGGCAAGAACCCGCGCATTCGAGCGGCATCAATTGGCCGAGAGGACGGCAAGTCCATTGCCGCCTGACGGCGAAGTCTTTCCTCTCGTCGTCGGGCAAGGCCCTCCTCCTCGGCGATGGGGGGCCAGCCCCCCAAACCCCCCGGGGTACTTGAGCCGGACTGAAGGAAAGGCCCTTCATTCTGGCCAGAAATACCCCGGGGAGCTCGAGGGGCAGCGCCCCTCGTCAGGCGACATCTGCCACCTGGACCGACACCAGCCGCCACGAAAAAGGCTTGCGGCGGCAGCCGCGCAATTGCTTCACCGCCTTTCCGGGCGCGGCGGCTTGCGCTATGTCTGCGCCCCATGTCGCAGAACCCGCCCAATCTCCGCCCCGACCTGGCCCGCGCCTTCGTCCCCGACACCCGGCGCGAGGGCCAGCCGACCATCGGCATGGTCTCGCTCGGCTGCCCCAAGGCCCTGGTCGACAGCGAGCGCATCCTGACCCGGCTGCGCGCCGAAGGCTACGCGATCAGCCCGGACTACAGGGGCGCCGAGGCGGTCATCGTCAACACCTGCGGTTTCCTCGACAGCGCAAAGGCCGAGAGCCTGGAGGCGATCGGCGAGGCGCTGCGCGAAAACGGCCGCGTCATCGTCACCGGATGCCTGGGCGCCGAGCCCGAGTTCATCACCGGCGCGCACCCGAAGGTGATGGCCGTCACCGGCCCGCACCAGTACGAGGCCGTTCTGGATGCCGTGCATGCCGCAGTGCCGCCTGCGCCCGATCCCTTCGTCGACCTGCTGCCGGCTTCGGGCGTCAGCCTGACCCCGCGGCACTACAGCTATCTGAAGATCTCGGAAGGCTGCGACCACAAGTGCCGCTTCTGCATCATCCCCGACATGCGCGGACGTCTGGTCAGCCGGCCCGCAAGGGCCGTGCTGCGCGAGGCCGAAAAGCTGGTCGAGGCCGGGGTGAAGGAGCTGCTGGTGATCAGCCAGGACACCAGCGCCTATGGCACCGACTGGAAGGACCGCGACGAAAAGTTCCCCATCCTGTCGCTGGCCCGCGACCTTGGCGCGCTCGGCGCCTGGGTGCGGCTGCACTATGTCTACCCCTACCCCCATGTCCGCGACCTGATCCCGCTGATGGCTGAGGGGCGCATCCTTCCCTATCTCGACATCCCGTTCCAGCACGCCCACCCCGACACGCTGCGCCGGATGGCCCGGCCCGCCGCGGCCGCCCGCACGCTGGACGAGATCGCCGCCTGGCGCCGCGACTGCCCCGAGATCGCCCTGCGCTCCACCTTCATCGTCGGCTACCCCGGCGAGACCGAGGCCGAGTTCCAGACCCTGCTGGACTGGCTGGACGAAGCCCAGCTCGACCGTGTCGGGGCCTTCCGTTACGAGAACGTCCGCGGCGCGCGGTCGAACGACCTGCCCGACCATGTGCCCGAAGAGGTGAAGGAAGACCGCTACAATCGCTTCATGGAAAAGGCGCAGGCGATCTCCGAGGCGAAGTTGGCGGCCAAGGTGGGGCAACGGCTGCAGGTGATCGTGGACGCGGTGGACGCCGAAGGCGCCACCTGCCGGACCAAGGCCGACGCGCCCGAGATCGACGGCAACCTGTTCCTGGACGAGGGCTTCGAAGGCTTGGCCGCCGGCGACATCGTCACGGCCGAGGTGGACGAAGCTGGCGAATACGACCTCTGGGGGCGGAGGGTCTGAGCCGCGTGGCGGCTTGACCCGGGGCCGGACGGCCCTAAGCTTGCCCGGGATCAAGCCACCACAGGAGCCGGCAAATGTCTGACGCCCCGATCATCGCCCAGAAGGCGCCCTTCCCGGTCGAGGTGGAGGCCGGCAAGACCTATTTCTGGTGCGCCTGCGGCAAGTCGGCCAAGCAGCCGTTCTGCGACGGCAGCCACAAGGGCAGCAGCTTTACCCCGGTGAAATGGACGGCGGAAGAGACGAAGAAAGCCTTTTTCTGCGGCTGCAAGCATTCGGCGAAGGCGCCGCTGTGCGACGGCAGCCACAAGGCGCTGTAACGCAAGCCTGCATCGGCGGGCCGGCCGGGAACCGATTTCCGCGCGGAAATCGGACCGGAAATCGTGCGATTTCCGGCTCCCTGCCCCGGCCGGGCGCTTCAACCCAGCAACACGATCCCCCAGGCCACTCCGCCCGCCAGCGCGGCCAGCGCCACGCCCGCGCTGCCGCAATCCTTGGCCTTTTTCGCCAGTGGGTGACGGTCGGTCGAGATGTGGTTCACCGTCTCTTCGATGGCGGTGTTCAGAAGCTCGGCCGCCAGGACCAATAGGCCAAGCGCCAGGATCAGCGCGCGTTCGGCCGCCGTCAGTTCCAGCGCGAAGGCCAGCGCCGCCGACAGCAGGTTGACCACCGTCCATTGCCGCAGCGTCTTTTCGCTGGCCCAGGCGGCGGTCCAGCCGGACCAGCTCCAGACCACGGTGTTCCAGAACCGGCGCACTTCGGCCCGCAGCAGCTGCATGATGCCCCCCTTCCCTTGCCCCCGGGCAAAGGTTAGCCGCCCGCCCGCCGCGCGTCGAGCAGCGCGCGCACGCAGGTCACGACATGGGCAAAGCGGTCGCCGCCCAGGTGGACGCCGCCGTACCAGCGCGTCACCACGACCACGAAATCGGCCAGCCCCTCGCGTTCCAGCATCCGCAGGATCACCGCGCCGGCGCCGCTTTCGCCATCGTCGTCCTTCTGCGGGCCTTCGCTGGCCGAGAGCAGGGCCCAGCTGTTGTGGGTGGCCTTGGCAAAGCGCTTTTCCCGTTTCAGCGTGGCGACAAAGGCCTGCGCCCCGGCGCGGCCCTGCACCGGGCCGCCCGAGACGGCATAGCGCGACCCCCGGTCGCGGACGACATCGTCGATGCGGATCATGGCGGCTGTGTCCCCCGACCGCCGCGGGCCGTCAATGCGAAAGCGACAGCGACTCGATCACCGGCTTGTTGGGGCAGAAGTCGGGCATCGAGCGTTCACGACCCGACAGGGCCAGCCAGCGGTCGCAGCTGGTCTGCAGTCGACAGCCTTCGCAGCGCGCCACGATCCCGGCCAGTTCATCGCGGCTGAGCCAGCCATCGACCACCGCTTGCGACAGGTTCACCCCGATGATGCGCGCCATGCCGCGGGTCAGCCACCAGGCGCGGGGTGCTTCCGAAAATCCGATCATTGCAGCCTCACAGGTTCGACGCGGGGGGTGGGCAAAGGGTGCCAGCCCGGGCCGCGGCGGGCCTTGATGCAGATCAACCCTGACCGGACGGGCCTAGCAGTCCGGGCAGGCCGCCCGCAGCTGCGCCACCGTATCGGCGACCACCGTCTTGCGCAGCGCATTCGGCGGGTGGCTGGCCAGGAAGGTCTGGCCGGGGTCGGGCAGGCGGTCGAAGAAGGCCGCGCCGCGCACCGGGTCGAAGCCCGCGATCCAGGCGATCTGGGCGCCCAGCGAATCGGCCTCCAACTCGAACTCCTGCGAGAACTGGCGGGCGCCGATCTCGGCCCCGGCCGCCTGCGCGGCGCGCACCTCGTCGCGCGACAGGCCCGCCGCGCCGGCCATGGCGCCGGCCAGGATCGCCCCCGACAGCGCCATCTCCTGCCGCTTGGGGATGTGGCCGGCGATGTGATGCGCCGCCTCGTGGCCCAGCACGAAGGCCAGTTCGTCGGCATTGCGGGCCATGGCGATCAGCGACGGGGTGAAGACGACATAGGGCCGGCCCAGGGCGTCGACGGTCTGGAAGGCGTTCGGCGGCAGGTCGGGACGGTCGTCGATCGCAATGGTCAGGTTGCAGACGGGCGGGCGCGGCCGCAGGCTTCGGCAGACCTCTTCGGCCACCGGCTCGACCCGGGCGGCCACGGCGACGAAGGCCGATGCGGGCGGCGCAGCGGCCGGGGGCGGTGTGACACAGCCGGTCAGGGCCAGAACGGCTAGGCTGGCAAGGCAGGCAAGACTGGCGGGGCGAGAGGGCATGGCGGCTCCGCATCGGGACTGCGGCAAAGCCTAGCAGGCCGGGGCGCGACGGAAAGGCCCCGGGCCGCCGCCTCACGCAAGGTTTGATCGCCCATGGCGTGCAAATCCGTTGCCGCGGGCGGGGAAATGCGGCTAGCCTTGCCCCATGTTCACGATCGAGCACGAATTCGATGCCACCGTCGTCACCCTGGTCGACGAGGGCGGCGACCTGCCCTTGCAGGGCGACATCACCATTTCCGCCTTCGAGGATTGCGTCACGGTCGAGCAATACGACCCCGAGACCGACGAGACCGCGCGCATCACCCTGTCGATGGCGCAGCTCTCGGACCTGGCCGCGGCGCTGAACCTGCCCGAGGGCAGCTATCGCCTGATGCGCGAAACGCCGGGCAAGACCTAGCCGAACGTCAGGGCAAGATCGTCGATCCAGGCGCCGGCAAAGGCGTCAAAGCGGGCATCGGGCTGGCGTTTGTCCAGCGTCGCGGCCATCGGATCAGGCACCCGGATCGCGGAACCGGTCAGCTCCTCCAGGACGGCATGGCCACAGAACGGCACATGCGCCTCGGAATAGCCGCCCTCGTGGACCAGCAGCAGACGCCCGCCGCAAAGCTCGGCCGCGGCCTGTTTCACCCGCGCGGTCATCTGGCGGAAGGTCTCGG
>JAGPCN010000254.1 GCA_018058035.1 Fuscovulum sp. | reverse complement strand
GCATCGACCAGCGCCAGGTCCAGCCGCATGTCGCAGATGCCTTCGTCGGCCATCTCCAGCATGCAGCGTTCACAGGCCAGAGAGACCCGGCGCAGCTGGGCCTGGGTGGCGTGTTCGCAGGCCAGGTCATGCGTGGCGCTGGCCTTGACCTCGACCGCGACCAGTTGGCCGCCGCGCCGCAACAGCAGGTCGATCTCACCCTCGGGGCAGCGCTTGCGGGATTCTACCAAGTCATAGCCGGCCGCCACATAGCGCCGGCAGACCGCTTCTTCGGCGGAGATTCCGGTCAGATGCGACCGCGCCCCGCGCTGGCGGCGGCGATCCTGAAAGACGCTGTCGGGGACGAAATCGAAGGGCATCGGTCACCTGATCCTGTCGGGGCAGTGTGGCATTCCGCCCCGGTCATTGCGACAGCTTAAGGGCCAATTGGTAAATGTCTCGTTTCGCCACCCCGGTTTTCGCCGCCACCTCGGCCGCCGCCTCCTTGACGCGCAGCCGCCCCAGGGCCTCGCGCAGCAGCGCCTCGAGGTCGGCTTCCCGGATCTCGGGCGGTGCGGCGCGGTCGATGACCAGCACGATCTCGCCCTTGGGTTCGGCTCCCGAGAACCCCTCGGCCAGTGTGGCCAGCGTGCCCCGCGACACCTCTTCGAATCGCTTGGTCAGCTCGCGGCAGACCGCGGCCTGCCGGTCCGGCCCCAGGGCCGCCGCCGCCTCGGCCAGAAGACGGCCGATCCGGCGGGGCGATTCGTACAGGACCAGCGTCGCCCGCACCGGGGCCAGTTCGGCCAGGAACCGCGCCCGTTCGCCCTGTGCCGCCGGCGGAAAGCCCGCGAAGAGGAACCGGTCCGACGGCAGCCCGGCCACCGCCAGCGCCGCCAGCACCGCCGACGCGCCGGGCGCGGCCAGCACGGCAAAGCCTTCGGCCGCAGCCGCCCGCGCCAGGCCAAAGCCCGGGTCCGACACCAGCGGCGTTCCCGCCTCGGGGGCGTAGGCCACCGACTTGCCCGCCCGCAGCGCCGCCAGCACCTTCGGCACCACCTGCGCCTCGTTGTGGTCGTGGCAGGCCAGCAGTGGCCGGCCGGCCAGCGCGATACCGTGGATTTCCATCAGGTGGCGCAGCGTGCGGGTATCCTCGGCGGCCAGCACATCGGCCCCGGCCAACAGGTCCAGCGCGCGCAGCGTGATGTCGCGCGCAGCGCCAATGGGCACCGACACCAGGTGCAGCCCCGGCGGAACCCTGCCGCTGCCGGCCACGCGATCAGGCGCGCCGCTCATGCCGGGGCCTGCGACAAGTTTACTTCGGGTCTGGAAACAATTAACGTGACCAACGTCGCCGCGCCTCCAGCCGAACGGGGTTAGTCCATGTTGTCCGCATTCCGCCGGGCCCGCAAGTCCTTGGGCCTGCTTGTCTCTCGTCACCTGTCCCGCCTGATGCCGGCGCTTCCGGCGCTGGCCCTGGCCGCCTGCGTACCCGCCGGCGGCCCGGTCGCCTCGGGTCCCGCCACCACGCGCGGCGAACCTGTCCAGGTGGCGCTGCTGGTTCCCGGCGGCTCGGGCAATGCCTCGGACGCGATCCTGGCGCAAAGCCTTGAAAACGCGGCGCGGCTGGCGATGGCCGACCTGTCGGGCGTGACCATCGACCTGCGCGTCTACCAGACCGGGGGCAGCCCCGGCCAGGCCCAGGCGATGGCGATCAAGGCGATGGACGAAGGCGCCAAGGTCATCCTCGGCCCGGTCTTCGCGCAAGAGGCGAACGCCGCGGGCGTCGCCGCCGCCGGGCGCGGCATCTCGGTGCTGGCCTTCTCGAACAACACCGACATCGCGGGGGGCAACGTCTTCGTGCTTGGCCCCACCTTCGACAACACCGCCCGCCGGCTGGCCGGCTATGCCGTGCGCCAGGGCAAGAACCAGGTGATGATCGTCCACGACAAGAACGCCGCCGGAGAACTGGGCAAAGCCGCGATCCAGCGCGGCGTCGCCGCGGCGGGCGGCACCGTGGTGGCCGTCGCCTCGTATGAATTCTCGCAAAGCGGGGTGACTTCGGCCGCGCCCTCGATCGTCGCCACGGCGCGCAGCACCGGCGCCAGCGCGCTGTTCCTGACCGCCGACACCGCAGGCGCACTGCCCTTGCTCAGCCAGTCGCTGATCGACAGCGGGCTGGACCGCAACGCCGCCAAGTTCCTGGGCCTGACCCGCTGGGACATTCCGGCCGCCACCCTGTCGCTGCCCGGCGTGCAGGGCGGCTGGTTCGCGCTGCCCGATCCCAACCTTTATGCGCAGTTCCAGTCGCGCTACCAGGCCGCCTATGGCCAGGCGCCGCACCCGATCGCGGGGCTGGCCTATGACGGCATCGCCGCCATCGGCGCGCTGGCGCGGTCGGGCGGCGACCTCGGCGCCCGTGGGCTGACGCAAGGCGCCGGCTTCGTCGGCGTCACCGGCATCTTCCGCCTGCGGGCCGATGGCACCAACGAACGCGGCCTGGCCGTGGCCGAGATCCGCAACAACCAGGTCGTCGTGATTGACCCCGCCCCCCGCAGCTTCGCCGGCGCCGGTTTCTGATCCCGTGACCGGCACCGACCGGGCGGTCACGCGCCTCGCGCTGGAGCCCGGCCCGCTGGCCGGGCAGGCCCTGATCCTGCCCGCGGGCGAAATCATCGCCCCGCGCGACCTGATCCGCGCGATCACCGCCGAGCTGCCTGGGGCCGAGGATGCCAAGGCCGCCCGCGCCATCGCCGTGCGCCACCTGGCCGAAGCCAGGGCCCGCGGCAACGCGGCCCTGGCCGCCGCCTTTGCCGCCCGCCCGCGCGAGGCGCGGCCCCTGGTCACCGCCCAGGCCCACCTGACCGACGGGCTGGTCACCACCGCGCTGGCGGTGGCCCAGGCGCTGCACCCGCTGGCCAACCCGACCGAGGCCGAGCGCATCGCCGTGCTGGCCGTCGGCGGCTATGGCCGCGCCGAGATGGCGCCGCAATCCGACGTCGACCTGTTGTTCCTGACCCCGTGGAAGATCACCCCCTGGGCGGAATCGGTGATCGAGACCATGCTCTACCTGCTGTGGGACCTGAAGCTGAAGGTCGGCCACGCCAGCCGCACGGTCAAGGACTGCATCCGCCTGGGGCGCGAGGACGTGACGATCCGCACCGCCCTGCTGGAGCACCGCTTCATCGCCGGCTACGAACCGCTTGCCACCGAACTGGCCGACCGGCTGTGGGGAGAGCTTTTCCGCAACACCGGCCCCGAATTCATCGAGGCAAAGCTGGCCGAACGGGCCGAACGCCACAAGCGGCAGGGCGGCCAGCGCTATGTGCTGGAACCCAACGTCAAAGAGGGCAAGGGCGGCCTGCGCGACCTGCAGACCCTGTACTGGATCGGCAAGTACCTGCACCGCGTCCCCACCGCCGAGGGCCTGGTCGGCGCCGGCCTGCTGAGCCGCGAGGAATTCGACAGCTTTGCCCGGGCCGAGGATTTCCTCTGGGCCGTCCGCTGCCACCTGCACCTGATCACCGGCCGTCCCACCGACACACTGACCTTCGACCTGCAGGTCGAGGTGGCGGCGCGGATGGGCTACGCCGACCAGGGCGGCCGCCGCGCCGTCGAGGTCTTCATGCAGGACTACTTCCGCCACGCCACCCGCGTCGGCGAACTGACCCGCGTCTTCCTGACCGAGCTCGAGGCCCGCCACGCCAAGCGCGAAGCCAGCCTGTTCGGCCGCTTCAAGCTGACCAAGCGGGTCAAGGCAGGGTTCAAGCTGGTGCAGGGCCGGATCGACCTGAAGGACCCGAAAGAGTTCCTGAAGGACAAGCTGAACCTGTTGCGGGTCTTCGAAGAAGGCCTGCGCACCGGCTATCTGATCCACCCCAACGTGATGCGCACCGTCACCGCGAACCTGGGCCTGATCGACGACGACATGCGCCAGGACCCCGAGGCCACCCGCATCTTCCTGGACCTGCTGTTGAAGCACGGCAACCCGGAACGCAGCTTGCGCCGGATGAACGAACTGGGGGTGCTGTCGGCCTTCATCCCCGAATTCGAACCCATCGTCGCGATGATGCAGTTCAACGTCTACCACCACTTCACGGTCGACGAGCACATCATCCAGACCATCTCGATCCTGGCCCAGATCGAACGCGGCGAACTGGTCGAGGACCTGCCGCTGTCGTCCTCGATCCTCAAGGCCGGGGTCAACCGCAAGGTCCTCTACGTCGCGCTTCTGCTGCACGACATCGGCAAGGGCCGCCCCGAGGATCACTCGATCCTCGGCGCCCAGATCGCCCGGCGGGTGGCGCCAAGGCTTGGCCTGACGGATGAGGAATGCGACACCGTCGAATGGCTGGTGCGCTATCACCTGCTGATGTCCGACATGGCGCAAAAGCGCGACCTGGGCGACCCGCGCACGGTGCGCGACTTTGCCAAGGCGGTGAAGACCCGCAAGCGGCTGGACCTGCTGACAGTGCTGACCGTCTGCGACATCCGCGGCGTCGGCCCCGGCACCTGGAACAACTGGAAGGCCATGCTGCTGCGCCAGCTGCACAAGCAGACCGCCGAAGCACTGGAAGGCGGGCTGGAACAGGTCAACCGCGAGAACCGCGAGGACGAGGCCAAGCGCGCCCTGCGCGACCGCCTCTCCGACTGGCCCGGCCCCGACCTCAAGGCCGAACTCGCCCGCCACTACCCGCCCTACTGGCAGGGCCTGTCGACCGACACGCAAGCGGTCTTTGCCCGCCTGCTGCGCGGCCTTGGCGATGACGAGATCCGCATCGACCTGCACCCCGACCCCGACCGCGACGCCACCCGCGCATGCTTTGCCCTGGCCGACCACCCCGGCATCTTCTCGCGCCTGGCCGGCGCGCTGGCGCTGGTCGGCGCCAACGTCCGCGACGCGCGCACCTATACGTCGAAGGACGGCTACGCGACGCCGGTGTTCTGGATCCAGGACATCGAGGGCCACCCCTACGAGGCCGCCCGCCTGCCCCGGCTGCGCCAGATGATCGAACGGACGCTGAAGGGAGAGGTGGTTCCGCGCGAGGCGCTGAAGGACCGCGACCGCGTCAAGAAGCGCGAACGCGAGTTCCGCTTTCCCACCCACATCATGTTCGACAACGAGGGATCGGAAATCTACACGATCATCGAAGTCGACACCCGCGACCGCCCCGGATTGCTGTACGACCTGACGCGGACGCTGGCCAATGCCAACATCTCCATTGTGTCCGCTGTGATTGCCACCTATGGGGCGCAGGTCGTCGACACCTTCTATGTGAAAGACATGTTCGGGCTGAAACTGCACCAGAAGCTGAAGCAGGAAGCGCTGGAAAAGAAGCTGCGCGCCGCGATCGCCGAAGGCGCGGAACGGGCCCAGGCATGACGCCTCCCCGGCACCGCTCGTCGAGCACTGCGTGCACTCCTCGCTGCGTGGCGCCCCTGCGAGGAGTGCACGCAGTGCTCGACGAGCCGCCCCGCCCGGCCGAAGGCGCCACCGCATGAAGCCCGCCCGCCTTGTCACCGGCTTTCTGACCGTCGGATTCTGGACCCTGATCAGCCGCATCGCCGGCCTTGTCCGCGACATCCTGATGGCGCGTTTCCTGGGCGACGGCCCGGTGGCCGAGGCCTTCGTGGTGGCCCAGGCGCTGCCGAACATGTTCCGCCGCTTCTTTGCCGAGGGCGCCTTCAACATGGCCTTCGTGCCGATGTTCGCCAAGAAGGTCGAGGCCGGCGAGGACGCCGAGGGCTTTGCCCGCGACGCCTTGTGGGGCATGGCCGCGCTGCTGACGGTGTTCTCGGTGCTGGCGATGCTGGCGATGCCGCTTCTGGTGCTGGCGATGGCCTCGGGCTTTGCCGGCGATCCGCGTTTCGACCTGGCCGTCACGC
>JAGPCN010000032.1 GCA_018058035.1 Fuscovulum sp. | reverse complement strand
CGCGCGAGGAAACGCTTGAAATCGCAGCCGCTTACGCCGAGGCCGGGGTGACCGAGATCGTCGCCCTGCGCGGCGATGCGCCGAAGGGTGCCGACCGCTTCACCCCGCATCCGCAGGGATTTGCCTCCAGCGTGGACCTGGTCGAGGCGCTGGCCAAGACCGGCAAGTTCAAGCTGCGCGTCGGCGCCTATCCCGAGGCGCACCCCGACAGCACCGGTGCCGCCGCCGACATGGAGTTCCTGAAGCGCAAGTTCGACGCGGGCGCGACCTCGGCGATCACCCAGTTCTTCTTCGACGCCGACACCTACTTCCGCTTCCGCGACCGCTGCCAGGTCGCCGGCATCACTGCGCCGATCATCCCCGGCATCCTGCCGATCATCAGCTGGGAAGGCGCCAAGAAGTTCGCCACCCGCTGCGGATCGAAGGTTCCGCAGAAGCTGGACGAGGCCTTCACCCGCGCCATCGCCGACGGCCGCGAAGAGTTGTACGCGCTGGCGCAATGCACCGCGCTCTGCGACCGCCTGATCGAAGGCGGGGTCGATGCGCTGCACTTCTACACCCTCAACCGCCCCGGCCTGACCCGCGAAGTGGTGCGCGCCTTGGGCATCCAGCCGCCGGTCGCGCTGGAAAAGGTTGCCTGAATTCAACGGCTTGCCGTTAACCGATGTCTCCCTGACGGCCCCGCTGCCTTGCGCACGGGGCCGCTTTTTTCGCGCTGTTGCCCCGGCGCCCGGATCGGCTAAGGTCGGGCCACGCCGCACGGAGCGCCCGCGATGACCCCTGTCCTGATCTTGAACGGCCCGAACCTGAACCTGCTGGGCCAGCGCCAGCCCGAGGTCTACGGGCGCGAGACCCTGGCCGACGTGGTCGCCGCCTGCGCCACGCTGGGCCGCGACCTGGGGCTTGAGGTGGTGGCCAAGCAGTCGAACCACGAAGGCGCGCTGGTCGATCATATCCACGCCGCCCGCGACTGTGCGGCGGGCATCATCATCAACCCCGGCGCCTATTCGCACACCTCGATCGCCATCCTGGACGCGCTGAACGCCTTTGACGGCCCGGTGCTGGAAGTGCACATTTCGAACATCCACAAGCGCGAGGCCTTCCGTCATCATTCCTACGTCTCGTCCCGGGCCGAGGGTGTTATCGCCGGTTTCGGGACGGAAGGCTACCTTCTGGCGCTGCGGCGCATGGCAACACTGGTGAAGAAATGACGTTACCGATCAACGGGTTCAAGCGTGCTCTTAAAGCGGGGCAGCAGCAGATCGGGATCTGGAACACCATCCCTGGCCCGGTGGTGGCAGAGCTTCTGGCAGGCTGCGGGTTCGACTGGGTCCTTCTAGATACCGAACATTCTCTGACCGACCTGCCCGACCTGATGGGGATGATGCAGGCGGTGGCGCCCTATCCGCTCAACCCGGTCGTGCGGCCGCAGGCGAACGACACCGTGCTGATCAAGCGGGCGCTGGACCTGGGGGCGCAGACGCTGCTCTTGCCCTATGTGCAGACGAAGGCCGAGGCCGAGGCCGCCGTGCGCGCGATGCGCTACGCTCCCCGCGGCATCCGCGGCGTCTCGGGCATGACGCGGGCCAGCCGGTTCGGCGCGATCAAGGATTACGTCCAGCGCGCCGAAGAGGAACTGTGCCTGATCGTGCAGGTCGAAACCGGCGAGGCGGTGGACCGGATCGAGGAAATAGCCATCGTCGATGGCGTGGACGCGGTCTTCATCGGGCCCTCGGACCTAGCCGCCAGCCTGGGCCATCCAGGCAACGCCGGGCACCCGGAGGTGGTGGCAAAGGTTGAAGAGGCGATCCGGCGGCTTCGGGCAGTCAATGTGCCATCGGGAATTCTGACGCTGGATCAGGTATTTGCGCGCCGCTGCATGGAACTGGGCACCACCTTCACCGCCGTCGGCGTGGACATGGCACTGCTGCGCGCCGGGGCGGCCGGCCTGGCCCGCGCCTTTGGCCGGGGCGATGCCTGACCGGTTTCGCCGGCACCCCTCGGCCCGCCTGGTCGGCCCCGTCGGGACCGAAGCCGGCACCGAGGCTTTGGCGCAAGCCCTGACCGCCGGCTGCGGCTTCCGCATCGGCCTTGCCGACGATCCGCCGCCCGCTCCGGAGGGGTTCGAGACGCTGACCTCCGGCTCGACCGGGCGCCCCCGCCGCATCCGGCGCAGCGTGGTCAGCTGGACGGCCTCGTTCGCGCTGAATGCCGGGCTGTTCGGCATCGGGCCGGGCGTGCGGGTCGCGGTTCTGGGCGCGCTGGAGCATTCGCTGTCGCTCTATGGCGCGCTGGAAGGGGCGCAGCTGGGCGCCGAGGTGCATCTCTTGGCCGGCCTGCGCCCCGACCGTCAGGCGACCGCGCTGGCCAGCCGCGGGGTCGAGGTGCTGTACGCTACGCCGGCGCAGCTGCACGGGCTGTCCGGCGCGCTGCCCGAGCTGCGGCTGGTGCTGGTCGGCGGGTCGAAGGTGGACGGCGCCCTGCGCCGGCGGCTGGCGCAGATCGCCCCGGCGGCGAAGCTGCGCGAGTTCTACGGCGCGGCCGAGACCTCGTTCGTCGCGCTGGCCGACGACGACACGCCGGATGACAGCGTCGGGCGGCCCTATCCGGGGGTGTCGCTGGACCTGCGCGATGGCGAGGTCTGGGTGAAAAGCCCATATCTTTTCGACGGTTACGCCAGTGACCCGGGATCGGCCCGGTGGCAGGACGGCTGGCTTTCGGTGGGCGAGATCGGGCGCATGCAGGATGGCTTTCTATATCTCTCGGGCCGCAAGGGGCGCATGGTGACGGTGGCCGACCAGAACGTCTTTCCCGAAGAGATCGAGGCCCTGATGGAGACCCTGCCGGGGGTGGACCGGGCTGCCGTTCTGGCCGTGCCGGATGCCGCGCGGGGCCATGTGCTGCACGCAGTGGCGACGGGCGATCCGTTGCAGGAACCCGCGATCCTGGCCGCCCTGCGCGCGGCCCTTGGCCCGATGAAGGCGCCGCGCCGGATCACCTGGCGCCGCGATTGGCCGGTGACCGCCAGCGGCAAGACCGACCTTTCCGCGTTGGAGCGCGGCGGGTGACCGCCCGCATCCTGGCGGCCCGGCGCACGGCGGTGGTGCCGCGCGGCGGCGCCTTTGCGGATCTGCGGATCGAGGACCTGGCCGCGCCCGTGGTCGCCGCGGTGCTGGCGGATGCCGGGCTGGATGCGGGGCAGGTCGATGAGTTGATCCTGTCGAATGCCCTGGGCGCGGGCGGCAATCCGGCGCGGCGGGTGGCGCTGGCGGCGGGCCTGCCCGAGCGGGTGGCGGGCCTGACCATCGACCGGCAATGCGCCGGCGGGCTGGACGCGATCGGGCTGGCTGCGGCGCTGGTCGACGGCGGCCGGGCGCGGGTGGTGGTGGCGGGCGGCGTCGAAAGCTATTCCCGGCGGCCGCTCAGGGCGATGCCGGGGCCGGACGGGGCGCCGGCCTTCTACGATCAGGCGCCGTTCACCCCCTGGCCCGACCGCGACCCCGACATGGCGCAGGCGGCGGCGGCGCTGGCGGTGGCGCAAGGCATCCAGCGGGATCAGGCCGATGCCTTTGCCGTGGCCAGCCATGCCGCCGCTCTGACCGCCGATCTGTCGGCGGAAATCGTGCCCTTGCAAGGGGTTGTTCGCGATGCCTTTGCCCGCCGGCTGACCCCGGCGCTGGCCGCCCGGGCGCCGGTGCTGCAGGGCCCGGTGACGGCGGCCAACGCGGCGGTGGCCGCCGATGCCGCGGCCTTCGTGGTGGTGGCCGCGACAGGGCAGGGGCCGCGGATCGTGGCGCAGGTGACGCTGGGGGCCGACCCGTGCCAGCCTGGACTGGCGCCCGTTCCGGCCATTCAGGCGGCGCTTGGGCAGGCGAGGCTGCGGCCGGCGGATCTGGCGCTGGCCGAGATCATGGAGGCCTATGCGGTGCAGGCCATCGCCTGCATCCGCTGCGCGGGGCTGGACCCGGCCATCGTCAACCGCAAGGGCGGCGCGCTGGCGCGGGGGCATCCGATCGGCGCCTCGGGCGCCATCCTGGCGGTGCGGCTGGTGCAGGATCTGGCGGCAGGGCAGGGGCTGGCGGCCATCGCCTCGGCCGGCGGGATCGGTGCGGCGCTGGTGCTTGCGGCGGGGTAGGGTTGGGGATGCTCCTCGTCCGCCGCTGGCGGCTCGTCGCGATGAGGAGCCGCAGGCGAACGAAGAGCCTTGCCTCAGGCGCGCGACAACAGCGACCCGGGGCGCATCCGGGCAATCGCTTGCGTGACAAAGCCCGCCAGAACGGCCTTCAGGATATCGCCGGGCAGGTAGGCGGCGGCGATGAAGGTGGCCTCCGGCAGGGTCTTGTCCAGCATCAGCGCCATGCCCGGAATGCCAAAGGCGTAAAGCACCGCGATGCCGCCGATGACCGAGGCGGCACCGGCGGCCAGGCCCACCGGCAGCGTCGTGCGCTGCATGATCCACCCGGCCACGAACGCCGCAACGGGGAAGCCGACCAGGAAGCCGACCGACGGCCCGGCAAAGACGCCCAGGCCCCCCCGACCGCCCGACAGAAGCGGCAGGCCCGCCGCCACCAGCGCCAGGAACAGCAGCACCGCCAGCGCGCCGCGCCGCGCGCCAAGGACGGTGCCGCACAGCATGATGCCCAGGGATTGCGCGGTGATCGGCACGCCGGCGGCCAGGCTGATCTGCGGCACCAGCCCCAGGATCGCCACGAGGGCCGCGAACAGGGCGATCAGGGTCAGGCTGCGTTCCATGGCGGTCTCCTCTTTGCGCCGGTCTAGTCGGTTCCGCCCCGGGCGCGCAAGGCCTCGGCGGCGTGGTCGGCATCGTCCAGGGCGGCCAGCGTGGCGGGAACCAGCACACGCCAGCCGGGGCGGCGCGGGCTGCGGGCGCGGAAGGCGTCGGCGATCTGGGTCAGGCGCAGCATCAGGACCGGAACGAAGCGGATCACCAGCGCGAAGGCCAGCGCCAGCCGGCGCGGCGGCAGCAGGGGCGCCAGCGGGCGGGCCAGCACTTCGAACACCGCCAGCATGTCGGAAAGCCGCGTCGTCATGGTGACCAGGTTCGCCGCCGCCACCGCGGCGACCATCCGCAGCAGGATCACCGCGCCCCCCGACAGGTCGCGCGTCCACAGGTGCCATAGCGCCACGACCGCCACAAAGGGCCAGAGCGGGCGCAACATCCGCACCGCATGGGCGGCAAAGCGCCCGCCCCAGGGCAGGTGCAGCGCCACCACCGCGGCCAGAGCCGCCGCCGTGGCAGCCGGAGTCGTCAGCGCAAACAGGGCAACGGTATAGACGGCCAAGGCCGCCAGCTTCACACCGGCGGGCACCCGGTGCAGGGGCGTCTCAACCGGCGAGGTCAGCGTCAGCATCCACCCCTCCCAGCCGCGCCATCTCGGCGGCAAAGGCGGGCAGGACTTGCGCGGGCGGGCCATTGGCGGTCACCCCTCCAGCCTCGATCCAGATCACCCGGTCGGCGGCCGCAAGATGCGCCGGATCGTGCGAGATCATGACCAGCCGCTGCGGCAAGGCGGCCAGCCGGCGCGCCTGCCGCGCGGTTTCCGAAAGGTCGAGGCCGGCGAAGGGTTCGTCCAGCAGGATCGTCGCCGGCGCCATCAGCAACACGGATTGCAGGCACAGCCAGTGTTTCTGCCCGCCCGACAGCGTGGACACAGCCGCCCCCGCCCAATGCGCCCGCCCCGCCGCCGCCAGCGCGGCGCGGGCGGCCGCCAGCGCCTGCGCCTGGGGTAGGCCCTGCTGGCGCAGGCCAAAGGCCAGTTCCTCTTCGACCGTGGGGAACAGGATCTGGTGATCGGGGTTCTGGAACAGGATGCCCAGGGCGGCCAGCGCACCCTTGCGGTCGGCGAAAGGGTCGATGCCATCGACCCGCACCTGGCCCGCGGTCGGCGCGACCAGCCCGGCGATCAGCCGCAGAAGCGAGGTCTTGCCGCTGCCATTGCGCCCGATGATGCCGATCCGCGGCTCGGCCAGGGTCAGCGACAGGCCGGAAAGGATGCTCTTTCCGGCCACCGCATAGCCCGCCCCGTCCAGAACGATCACGCCCACCGCCCCCCTGCCTGTCGGGGGCGAGATAACCTTTCCCCGCCCGCAACCGCAACGAAAAAGGGCAGGCGCGGCGGCCTGCCCTTTGCGGTGATTGCCAGGCCGCTCAGCAGGCGGCCAGGTAGCGCCCGCCGTAGCCGTCGCTGTAGTAGCACTGGCCCGGCTGGTTCGCCGGCCCGATCAGCGACCCCGCCAGCGCGCCCAGGGCAGCCCCGGCGATCGCGCCTTCGGTCTTGTCACCATCGCCCGAGACGGCCGCACCCAGCACCGCGCCGCCGACGGCGCCGATGGCGGTGCTTTGCTCGGCCGGCGTGCAGGCGCCAAGCGCCAGCATCAGCGCGGCACCGGCCAGCGAAAGGCGGGGAAGAAGGGTGGTCATGACTGTCTCCTTGCAGAAATCAAGCGTCCGGAACGGACAGGCCCGAGGGCATGGTGCCCCCGAGCCGTGCCGGACATCAAGTCACGTTTGCCTGCGGGTGCGGAAATCCGCGCCCCGCGGCCTTAGCCATGGCGCGCGGCGGCGACCGAGGCTTCGAGGATGCCAAGCGCTTCGGTGAAATGCGCCTCGGGGATGGTGATGGGCGCCAGGAAGCGCACCACGTTGCCATAGACGCCGCAGGTGAGGAGGATCAGCCCGCGCTTCTGCGCCTCAAGCCGGACGCGGGTGGTGAAACCGGCGTCGGGCTCTTTGGTCGAGGGGTTGGCGAATTCCGCGGCGACCATGAAGCCGGGGCCGCGGATGTCCACGATCTCGGGGGTCGAGGCGCGGATTTCCTCAAGCTTCTGCTTCAGCCGGCTGCCCAGTTCGTTGGCACGGGCACACAGGTTTTCCTCTTCGATCACGTCCAGCACGGCATGCGCCGCGGCAATCCCCAGCGGGTTGCCGGCATAGGTGCCGCCCAGGCCGCCGGGGTTGGCGGCATCCATCAGCTCGGCCTTGCCCGTCACGGCGGCCAGCGGCAGGCCACCGGCCAGGCCCTTGGCCATGGTGGTCAGGTCGGCGGCAACGCCATGGGCCTGCATCGCGAACAGGTTGCCGGTGCGGGCGAAACCGGTCTGCACCTCGTCGGCGATCATCACGATGCCATGCTTGTCGCAAAGGGCGCGGATCGCCTTCACCAGATCGGTCGGGGCGGGGTAGAAGCCGCCCTCGCCCTGCACGGGTTCGAAGATGATGGCGGCGACGCGGGCCGGGTCGAGGTCGGCCTTGAACAGCTTTTCGATGCCGGCCATGGCGTCCTTGGTGGAAACCCCGTGCGGGTCCATCGGGAAGGGCACATGGAAGACGCCCGGCATCATGCTGCCAAAGCCCTTCTTGTAAGGCTCGACCTTGCCGGTCAGCGCCATGCCCATGAAGGTCCGGCCATGGAAGCCGCCGCCGAAGGCGATGACGGCATCGCGCCCGGTGGCGATGCGGGCGATCTTGATCGCGTTCTCGCAGGCCTCGGCCCCGGTGGTGACGAAGATCGTCTTCTTGGCGAAATCGCCCGGAACCTTGGCGTTCAGCCGTTCGGCCAGGCGGATATAGGGTTCATAGGGCATCACCTGGTGGCAGGTGTGGGTGAACTTTTCCAGCTGGTTCGCCACCGCGGCCATCACCTTGGGGTGACGGTGGCCGGTGTTGACCACGGCGATCCCGGCGGCAAAGTCGATGTAGCGGTTGCCCTCGATATCCCAGACTTCGGCGTTCAGCGCCTTGTCGGCATAGATCTGGGTCTGCATCCCTACGCCACGGGAAATGGCCTCGTCCCGGCGCTTGGCGATTTCTGCGTTCTTCATGGCATACTCCCTATGGGGCACCTGCCCCGGCATCTGCTCCTATCTGCCCCATAGTTTACCCGTCCAGCAATCGACCTCATGATGCCAGATCGGTGCCATGGATCGGGCCAGTGGGGCATTTCCGGCCACAAAGGCAGTCAGCGACAGATTTAACGATCTGATTCAGATTTCGTTAACCCTGCCCGGGCCATGCTGCGACTCGCGGATGAGACGAGGATGGGCATGGCGGACGGCTTCTTTTCGAACCCCACACACCCCACCCCACCCCGATCTGAGGACGATCGCCTGGACTGGCTTCGTCTCATCCGCTCCCGCCGGGTCGGCGCCGTGACATTCCATCGGCTGCTGGCCGAGCACGGATCAGCCGGCGCCGCCTTGCAGGCACTGCCCGAGGTGGCGCGCGCGGCCGGCGTCAAGGATTACAGCACCTGCCCGGTCGAGGTGGTGCGCGCCGAACTGGCCGAAGCGCGGGTGGCCGGCGCGGTGGCCCTGTTTTTCGGCGAAAAACAGTATCCCCCGGCCTTGATGAACCTGCCCGATGCCCCGCCCGTGCTGTGGGCACAGGGCGACCTTGGCCTTCTGCAACGGCCGATGGTGGCGATGGTGGGGGCACGCAACGCCTCGTCCCTGGGTCTGCGGATGGCGCGGCGGCTGGCCGAGGGGTTGGGGCAGGCGGGTTTCGTCGTGGTCTCGGGCCTGGCGCGCGGCATCGACGCGGTCGCCCACGAAGCGGCGATGCCGACCGGCACGGTGGCGGTGCAGGCCGGCGGGGTGGACGTGATCTACCCCGAGGAAAACGCCCGCCTGGCCGAAGAGTTGCGCAACCGCGGCCTGCGGATCTCGGAACAGCCGATGGGCGTGACGCCGCAGACCCGGCATTTCCCGTTGCGCAACCGGCTGATCTCGGGCCTGGCGCGCGCGGTCATCGTGGTCGAGGCCGCGGCGCGGTCGGGCTCGTTGATCACCGCGCGCAACGCGGCCGACCAGGGGCGCGACGTCATGGCGGTGCCGGGCCACCCGTTCGACGCCCGCGCCTCGGGGTGCAACATGCTGCTGCGCGACGGGGCGGTGCTGGTGCGCGGCCCGGCCGACGTGCTTGAGGCGCTTGGCGCGCCGGTGTCGCCGGCGGCACGCGCGGCCGAGGACCGGATCGCCGACGAAGTGCTGTCGCAGGAGCCGCTGCCCGGCCCCGCCCCGCGCAGCCGCCCGCTGGCCGATGCGGCCGAGTTGCACGGCCGCATCCTGGCGCGGCTTGGCCCCAGCCCGCTGGCCGAGGATCAGCTGATCCGCGACCTGGCGATGCCGCCGGCCTCGCTGGCGCCCGCGCTTCTGACGCTGGAGCTGGAGGGGCGGATCCAGCGACAGCCGGGCGGCCTGCTGAGCCGGGCCTGAGCCCGCCCCGGCGCCGCGCATCTCCGGCCGCAAGGCTGCGCGCCGCGGGCGTCCCTGGCGGGTGGTGAAAACCCCCGGCCGCACCCGCGGTTGACAAAGCCCCCCCTTCGCCCACATCTAGCGCGGCCTGACCAGGGTCGGTTCCAAAGGGGATTCCATGCCAGTCGTCGTCGTCGAATCTCCGGCCAAGGCCAAGACGATCAACAAGTATCTCGGCCCCGACTTCACGGTTCTGGCCTCGTACGGCCATGTCCGCGACCTGCCGGCCAAGGACGGCTCGGTCAACCCCGAGGACGGCTTCGGCATGACCTGGGAGGTCGCGCCCGAAAGCCGCAAGCACGTCAAGGCCATCGCCGAGGCGCTGAAGACCGACGACAGCCTGATCCTGGCCACCGACCCCGACCGCGAGGGCGAGGCGATCAGCTGGCACCTGCAGGAGGCGCTGAAATCCAGCCTGAAAAAGGGCAAGACCGTCGCCCGCGTCACTTTCAACGCCATCACCAAGGACGCCGTGACCCGCGCGATGAAGGAACCGCGCCAGATCGACCAGCCGCTGGTCGATGCCTATCTGGCGCGCCGCGCGCTGGATTATCTGGTCGGCTTCACCCTGTCGCCGGTCCTGTGGCGCAAGCTGCCCGGCGCGCGCAGCGCGGGCCGCGTGCAATCGGTCTGCCTGCGCCTGATCGTCGAGCGCGAGATGGAGATCGAGGCCTTCAAGGCCCAGGAATACTGGACCGTCAAGGCCACCTTGCGCACCCCGCGGGGCCAGGAGTTCGAGGCCGGGCTGGTGACGCTTGGCGGCAAGAAGTTGCAGAAATTCGACATTCCGACCGCGACCGCGGCTGAATTGGCGGTTCAGGCTGTCACTTCCCGAACCTTTGCGGTCTCGGGCGTGGAATCGAAGCCGGCCACCCGCAACCCCTGGCCGCCGTTCATGACCTCGACCCTGCAACAGGAAGCCAGCCGCAAGTTCGGCATGGGCGCCAAGCAGTGCATGAACGCCGCGCAGCGCCTTTATGAGGCGGGCCATATCACCTACATGCGGACCGACGGCATCGACATGGCGCCCGAGGCGGTGATGGCGGCGCGCGCCGAGATCGAGAAGCGCTTTGGCAAACCTTACGTCCCCGACAGCCCGCGGATGTACAAGAACAAGGCCAAGAACGCCCAGGAAGCGCATGAATGCATCCGCCCCACCGACATGGGTCTGGGGCCGGAAAAGATCCGGGTCGAGGATGACCAGCGCAAGCTCTACGACCTGATCTGGAAGCGCACCCTGGCCAGCCAGATGGCGGCGGCGCGGCTGGAGCGGACCACGGTCGACGTGACCAGCCCCGATGGCCAGGTGGGCCTGCGCGCCAATGGCCAGGTGGTTCTGTTCGACGGCTACCTGAAGATCTACGACCAGGGCCGCGACGACCGGCAAGAGGGCGAGGACGAGGACGAAGGCCGCCTGCCGCAGGTGATGCAGGGCGAGGCGGTCGACAAGGGCAAGGTCACGCCCGACCAGCATTTCACCCAGGCCCCGCCGCGCTATACCGAGGCGACGCTGGTCAAGCGGATGGAAGAACTGGGCATCGGCCGGCCCTCGACCTATGCCTCGATCCTGACCACGATCGTCGACCGCGAATATGTGCGAAAGGACAAGAACCGGCTGTTCCCCGAAGACAAGGGGCGGCTGGTGACGGCCTTTCTGGCGAACTTCTTCCACCGCTATGTGGAATATGATTTCACCGCCGACCTTGAGGCCGAGCTGGATGATGTCTCGGCCGGCGACCGCGACTACAAGGACGTTCTGGCGCGGTTCTGGCGCGACTTTTCCGCCGCCGTGGCCGAGACCGCCGATCTGCGGATCGGCGAAGTTCTGGGCAAGATCGACGATTTCCTGGCGCCGCACCTGTATCCTCCGCGCGCCGACGGCGGCGACCCGCGCGCCTGCCCGACCTGCGGCAATGGCCGGCTGCACCTGAAGACGGCGCGGTCGGGCGGGGCCTTCATCGGTTGCGGCAACTACCCCGAGTGCCGCTACACCCGCCCGATCGCGGGCGATGCGGAATCGGTGGCGTCCGACGGGCGCATCCTGGGGCAGGACGAGAACGGGGTGGAAATATCGCTCAGGGCGGGGCGGTTCGGGCCCTACGTCCAGCGCGGCGAGGCCACGGCCGAGCAGCCCAAGCCCGACCGCGCCAGCCTGCCCAAGGGCTGGTCGCCCGATGGCCTGACGCTGGAGCGGGCTCTGGCGCTGCTCAGCCTGCCGCGGCTGGTGGGCACCCATCCCGCGGACGGTCAGGCGGTAGAGGCCGGGATCGGCCGCTTCGGGCCTTACGTCAAGCACGGGCCGGTCTATGCCAACATCCCCGAGGTGGAAGAGGTCTTCACCATCGGCATGAACCGCGCGGTCGAGGTGCTGGCGCAGAAGGCGCAGCGCGGCGGGCGGTCTTCGACCCCGGCCGGACCGCTGAAGGTGCTGGGCGCCCATCCCGATGGCGGCGAGGTGCAGGTGATGCCCGGGCGTTACGGCCCCTATGTGAAATGGGAAAAGGTGAATGCGACCCTGCCCAAGGGGGTGGAACCCGAGGCGGTGACGCTGGAAGAGGCGCTGGCGCTGATCGCCGAAAGGGCGGGCAAGGGCGGCAAGAAGAAGGCGGCACCGAAGACGGCGGCAGCGAAACCGGCGCCGAAGAAGGCCGCTCCGAAGAAAGCTGCGGCGAAGAAGCCGGCCAAGGCCGAAGACAAGGCCAAGGCTTAGGGCGAAGGACCCGAATTTTCGACGAAAATTCGGGGGCCCCGGGGGTCAGGCGCCGCGCGGGTTCAGAAGTCTGCCCAGGACATCGGCGGATCGGATGGTGCCGATCTGCTGCCCGGCCTCGGTGACCGACAGCGCCGCCGCGCCCTGGCGCAGCGCCTCCATCACCTCTTTCACCGGGGTTTCGGCGGCGACGGCCTTGCCTTCGCCGTCAGCCCCGGGCTGCATCACGTCGCGCGCGGTCAGGACGCCCAAGGGGTTCATATGCGCCACAAAGTCGGCGACATAGTCGCTGACCGGATTGGCGATGATCTCGCGCGCGGTGCCGCATTGCACGATGCGCCCGCCCTCCATCAGGGCGATGCGGTTGCCGATCTTGAAGGCTTCGTCCAGATCGTGGCTGACGAAGACGATGGTGCGCTTCAGCTTGGCTTGCAGGTCCAGGAGTTCGTCCTGCAGTTTGGCCCGGATCAACGGGTCCAGCGCGGAAAACGGTTCGTCCATCAAGAGGATTGGCGCTTCGGTCACGAAGGCGCGGGCCAGGCCGACGCGCTGCTGCATGCCGCCCGACAATTCGCCCACCTTGCGCTCGGCCCATTGCGCCAGGTTGACCAGCTTCAGCTGGGCATCGACGCGCGGCGCGCGTTCGGCTGGCGGGATGCCCGCCAGTTCCAGCCCCAGGCCGACGTTCTCGCGCACCGTACGCCAGGGCAGCAGGCCGAACTGCTGGAACACCATGGCGATGCGGGTGGCGCGCAGGCGCCGCAGCGCGTCGCCGGTTGCCTTGGTGACCGACACCATGCGGTCGCCGTCCAGCACCCGCACTTCGCCGCGCACCACCGGGTTCAGCGCATTTACCCCGCGCAAAAGCGTGGACTTGCCCGAGCCGGACAGGCCCATCAGCACCAGGATTTCGCCTTCGGCCACCGACAGGGTGCAGTCGTGCACCCCCAGCACCTGGCCGGTGGCCTGCTGGATCTCGGCCCGGCTTTGGCCGGCATCCATCAGCGGCAGGGCGCGGTCGGGGTGGTCGCCGAAGACGATCGAGACCCGGTCGAATTCGACAGCATTGCGGGGGGCATTGCGGGGGGCGTTGGTCATTTCTGCACCCTCAGCATGCGGTCCAGCAGGATCGCCAGCGCCACGATCACCGCGCCGGATTCAAAGCCCAGGTCGGGGCGCACCTGGTTCAGCGCCTTGACCACCGGCACGCCCAGGCCCGCCGCGCCGACCCAGGCCGAGATCACCACCATCGACAAGGACAGCATGATGGTCTGGTTCAGGCCCGCCATGATCTGCGGAAAGGCGTAGGGCAGTTCCACCTTCCACAGCAACTGCCGGTCGGTGGCGCCAAAGGCGGTGGCGGCCTCTTTCAGCGCGACGGGGGTGGAACTGACGCCCAGGTGCGTCAGCCGGATCGAGGCGGGGACCACGAATATGATCGAGGCGAACAGGGCCGGCACCAGGCCGATGCCGAACAGGATGACGAAGGGAATGAGGTAAACCGGGGCGGGCAGGGTCTGCATCAGGTCCAGCACCGGCTGCATGGTCTGGAACAGGCGCGGGCGGTGCGCGGCGGCGACGCCCACCGGCACGCCGATCACCATGCAGATGATGCAGACAAAGGCCACCAGCGACAGGGTCTCGGTGGTCTCCTTCCAGTAGCCCTGGTTCAGGATGAACAGGAACCCGGCCAGCACGATGGCGCAGGGCTGCCAGCGGCGATGGATGGCCCAGGTCAGGGCAACGAACAGCGCCACGACCACCAGGGCAGGGGGCCATTGCAGGATGGCCGTCAACCCCTCGATGGCGTTTTCGCAGGCGTCGCCAAAGGCCTTGAACGCGGCCTTGAAGGTCTTCAGCCAGTCGAACAGCGCCTTTGCGGCGGGTCCGACCGGGATCTGCCAGGTTTCCAGAAACTCCATGCGCCCCCTCGCCGGATGGAGAATGGCCCCGGACGCAGATTGCGCCGGGGCCGGACCAGGATTACTTCAGCGCCGCTTCCACGGCCGCCACGGCATCGCTGCCATCCTTGGCGGTGACACCGTCCAGCCAGGCCTTCCAGGTGTCGGGGTTGGCGGCCAGCCAGGCCTTGGCGGCGTCGCTCGGGTCGGTGCCGGCATTCAGGATGGCGCCCATGATCTCGTTTTCCATGGCCAGCGAGAAGCCCAGGTTCTGCAGGAGCTTGCCCTGGTTCGGGCATTCGGCGACATAGCCGGCGCGGGTGTTGGTAGCCACGATGGCGCCGCCGAAGTTCGGCCCGAAGTAGTCGTCGCCCCCGGTCAGGTAGGTCATCTTGAAGTTGGCGTTCATCGGGTGGGGTTCCCAGCCCAGGAAGACGATGGGCTTGCCCTCGCCGTCCTTGTTCGCCACCTCGGCCAGCATGCCCTGTTCGCTGGATTCCACCACCTCGAAGCCATCCAGCCCGAAGGGACCGCTGGCGATCATGTCCGAGATCAGGCGGTTGCCGTCATTGCCCGGCTCGATGCCATAGATCTTGCCTTCCAGCGCCTCTTTCTGGGCGGCGATGTCCTTGAAATCCTTGATGCCAAGGGCGGCGCCGGCCTCGTTGGTGGCCAGCGTGTACTTGGCGCCTTCCAGGTTGGTGCGGACGGTATCGACGGTCTTCGCCTCGCGGTAGGGGGCGATGTCGGCCTCCATCGTGGGCATCCAGTTGCCCAGGAACACGTCGATGTCGCCCTCGGCGAGGCCCGTATAGGTCACCGGCACGGCAAGGATCTTGGTCTCGGTCTCGTAGCCCAGGGCCTCAAGCACCAGGGTGGTGGCGGCGGTGGTGGCGGTGATGTCGGTCCAGCCCACGTCCGAGAAGACGATCTTGTCGCAGCCCTCGGCAAAGGCGGAACCCGCCAGCGCAAAGGTGACGGCGGTGGTCAGAAGGGTGGAACGGATGGTCATGGCACTCCCCGGGGTTTTTGTTGATTGACGAGTCAATAAACTTCGTGCTTGGTCGGTTTGGCAAGCATTTTGTTGGGCCGCCCTGATGCCGAAGCTTGGAATGGAGCCTATCCGCAAGGAAGCCCTGGTGAAAGCCACGATCGTCGAGATCGGGCGCACCGGGTCCCTGGACGTGACCGTCAGCCAGATCGCCAAGCGGGCGGGCATGTCGCCGGCCCTGGCGCACCATTACTTCGGCTCCAAGGAAGAGATGTTCCTGGCCGCGATGCGCCATATCCTGACGCTGTATGGCGCCGAGGTGCGCGGCGCGCTGGCCGCCGCCGAGGGGCCGGAGGGCCGCATCCGCGCCATCCTGCGCGCCAGTTTCAGCCCCGGCAACTTCCGCCGCGAGGCGGTGGGGGCCTGGCTGAACTTCTGGGTGCTGGCGCAGACCGTGCCGCAGGCGCGGCGGCTGTTGGCGATCTATCAGGGGCGGCTGCGGTCGAACCTGACGCTGGCCTTGCGGCCGCTGGCGGGCGACCGCGCGCCGGCCATCGCCGAGGGGCTGGGGGCGCTGATCGACGGGCTTTACTTGCGCGAAGTGCTGAAATCGGGGGCGCCGGACGGGGCGGTCGCGGTGCGCACGGCGTTGGACTTTCTGGAAGCGGAACTGCGGCGGGGCGGGAAATGATTGCGGATTACGTCATCGTCGGGGCCGGGTCGGCCGGCTGCGCCATGGCCTATCGGTTGGCCGAGGCCGGGCGCCGCGTCATCGTGATCGAACACGGCGGCTCGGATGCCGGGCCGTTCATCCAGATGCCGGGCGCTCTGTCCTATCCGATGAACATGGGCATCTACGACTGGGGTTTCCAGACCGAGCCCGAGCCGCACCTGGGCGGCCGCCGCCTGGCCACCCCGCGCGGCAAGGTGATCGGCGGGTCCAGCAGCATCAATGGCATGGTCTATGTCCGCGGCCACGCCCGCGACTATGACACCTGGGCCGAGATGGGGGCCGACGGCTGGCGCTATGCCGATGTGCTGCCCTATTTCAAGCGGATGGAGCACAGCCACGGCGGGCAGGGACCCGACTGGCGCGGGGCCAGCGGCCCCTTGCACATCACCCGCGGGCCGCGGTCGAACCCGCTGTTCGACGCCTTCATCGAATCGGGCCGCCAGGCCGGCTATCCGGTGACCGCCGACTACAACGGCGAGCAGCAGGAGGGTTTCGGCCCGATGGAGGCGACGATCTGGAAGGGTCGGCGCTGGTCGGCGGCGAATGCCTATCTGAAACCGGCGATGGCCACCGGCAACGTCCATGTCACCCGCGGCTTCGCCCGCCGCATCGTGATCGAGGGCCACCGCGCCGTCGGGGTCGAGGTCGATACCAGCGCTGGCCGCAAGGTCATTCGCGCCGGCCGCGAGGTCATCATCGCGGCTTCGTCGATCAACTCGCCCAAGCTCTTGCTGCTGTCGGGGATCGGGCCGACGGCGCACCTGCGCGAACACGGAATCGAAGTGGTGGCTGACCGTCCGGGCGTGGGCGCGAACCTTCAGGACCACCTGGAAATCTACATGCAGTTCGCCGCCAGCCAGCCGGTGACGCTGTACAAGTACTGGAATCTGTTCGGAAAAGCCTGGGTTGGCGCGCAATGGATGCTGACCGGGCGGGGTGTCGGGGCCTCGAACCAGTTCGAAGCCTGCGCCTTCATCCGGTCGAAGGCGGGCGTGGATTACCCCGACATCCAGTACCATTTCCTGCCGATTGCGGTGCGCTACGATGGCCAGGCGGTCGCCGCCGGGCACGGCTTCCAGGCCCATGTCGGGCCGATGCGGTCAGCCTCGCGCGGGTCGGTCAGCCTGCGGTCGGGGCGCCCCGAGGATGCGCCGGTGATCCGCTTCAACTACATGTCCACCCCCGAGGACTGGGAGGATTTCCGCGCCTGCATCCGGCTGACGCGCGAGATCTTCGGCCAGCCGGCGATGCAGCCTTTCGTCAAGGCCGAGTTGCAACCCGGTCCGCAGGTCGAGACCGACGACCAGCTGGACGATTTCCTGCGCGAACACGTCGAAAGCGCCTATCACCCCTGCGGCACCTGCCGGATGGGCCGCGCCAGCGATCCGATGGCGGTGGTCGACCCGCAGTGCCGGGTGATCGGGGTCGAGGGGCTGCGTGTGGCCGACAGCTCGATCTTTCCGCAGGTGACCAACGGCAACCTGAACGGCCCCTCGATCATGACCGGCGAGAAGGCCGCCGATCACATCCTGGGCCGCACGCCGCTGCCGGCGCTGAACGTCGAGCCCTGGATCAACCCGCGGTGGCGGACGGCTCAGCGCTAGGGGCGGCCTTGCGGGCGTCGTATTCCGCCCGGATCTTGCGGTTCAGCGCCTCGTCGAAGCGCTCGAAGGCGCGGGCGATCATCGTTTCCAGCAGCTGGATGCGGCCGATCAGGATGCCCTCGACCAGGCCCGAGGCCTCGGCCTCGCCGTCATAGCGGATTTCGGTCTGGCCCTGGGCCGGGCGCATCAGCACCAGCGACAGGGCCACCTTGATTCCGCCGGCGGCGCGGTGCCGCGCCTCGAGCGTCAGCTCGAAATGGTTGCGCCGCGCCGTCGGGCGGATGGCGGCGACACCGCGCAGGTTGACGGTGAAGAACGACGCCTCGCGCCGCACGACGAAGTCGACCTTGCCGTTTTCGATGCTGGTGATCTGGATGGTCGAACCGACGAGGCTGCCGATCATGTCGGGCTCCAGCAACTCGGCCGCGACGCGCTGCAGGCCACGGTTGATGGTATGGGTGCCGCTGATTCGCACGGTGCGCTCCGTCTTGAAGGTCGGGCGAGACGTTAAGCAACTCCGGCGCGAAACGGCAATGACCGATGGCAGGCGGCTATTGATGAAGGTCAATGTCGGGGGTAATCGGGGCCGCTAGACTTGAGTCTGGAAGTCAAGGAAATGAAGGAGATCGCGATGTCCAACACCCCGCACACACTGGCCGAGGAGTTTCCTGTCGACGGCGAGCGGATGACTGCGCTGAAGGTGTCGAACGCGCATTTTGCCAAGCTTTTGACCGATTACGATGCGGTCAACGACAAGGTGCACCGGGCCGAGACCCGGCTGGACCTGCTGACCGAGGAAGAGGAAGAGGGGCTGCGCCGCCAGCGGTCGCGCCTGAAGGACGAGATCGCGCGCATGCTGCGCGCCTGATCCGCCTAGTCGGCGATGTCATAGGGCAACAGCCCGCGCCGGTCGGGGTCGACCCTCAGCCGGCGCTCCAGCGGCGGGACGGACCTTTGGTGACAGTCCCGCCGGTCGCAGATCCGGCAGGAAATGCCGATCGGCTCGAACCTTCCCTTCAGATCCAGACCGTCGGAATAGACCAGTTCGGGTGCGTGCTGGACCTCGCAGCCCAGTCCGATGGCATAGCGCCGCACCGGGGCCAGAAAGGCGCCGGCGGGTTTCGACACGTCATAGGCCAGGCACAGATATCGTACGCCGTCGGGCGTTTCGGCCAGCTGGCGCAGGAACTTGCCCGGAGTTTCAAAGGCCGAGTGCATGTTCCACAGCGGGCAAGCGCCGCCGAACCGGGCGAACTGCAGGCGGGTGGCGCTGTGGCGCTTGGTGATCGTGCCGGCCTGGTCGACGCGGACGAAGAAGAACGGGATCCCCTTGGCGCCAGGGCGTTGCAGGGTTGACAGCCGGTGCGCGACCTGCTCGATGCTGGCGCCGAAGATGTCGGCCAGCCGCTCCAGGTCGTGACGGGTTTCGCGGGCGGCCTGCTGAAAGGCGCGATAGGGCAGCAGGGCGGCCCCGGCGAAATAGTTGGCCAGTCCGATCTTGGCGATGTCGCGCGCCTCGGGCGTGGAAAAGCGCGCCAGGTCAAGCGTCGCCTCCAAGAGGTCGTTCTGGGTGATCAGCGCCACCTGGTGCAGCAACTGGAACCGCCGCGTCGGCCCCTGGGCGCGGGCGCTGATCTCCAGCCGGCGCATCGCGGGGTCATAGCGGCGCAACGGAGCCGTGTCGGAAAAGTGCAAGCTGATGCCATGTCGCCGCAGCAGGTCTTCGGCCAGGATTGCGACGTCACGCCGAGGGCCTGCGGGCATCGCGAAATGTTCCGCCGCCCGATCCACCGCATCCAGGTAATTGTCGCAATAGTGAAAGAAGTCGCGCACTTCCTCCCAGGGGCTGGGCTTCAGCGCGGCATCTTCGCGCCCCAGGGCCTCGTCCAGCGAGGCGAGGCGCTCGTGGCTTTGCCGATAGGCCCGGTGCAGATCCAGGAAGGCCCGCGCCAGCGCCGGCGCGTTCGAGGCCGCCAGCCGCAGGTCGGCCAGGGGCGGCGTGCCGCTGGTGAACACCGGGTCGGCCAAGGCCTCGCGCATGTCGCTGACCAGACGCTCGCTTTCGCCCACGGTCAGTTCGGTGACGTCCAGCCCGAATTCCTGCGCCAGCGCCAGCACCACCGCGGCGGACACCGGCCGATGGTTGTTCTCCATCTGGTTCAGGTAGGGCAGCGAGACGCCCAGCTTGTCGGCAAAGGACCGTTGCGTCAGCGCCAGGCGACTGCGGATCTCGCGCAGCTTCACGCCGGCATAAAGCTTTTGGGCGGGCATCGCGGCCTCCTCTTTGCAAAACCGTTAAAGGCTTTGCAAAGCCCGCGTCAAGCGGACAGGCCCAGTTCGCGTGCGCGCCGGATCACCACCAGGATCGCCACAACTGACGCAACCGAAGACGCCAGCATCAACAGGATCAGCGGCAGTTCGGTCGACCCCGGCGGCAGCAGCGCCCCCGCCAGGGCCGCCAGCGCCGCGCCACCGCCAATGATCAGCGCGCCGCCCAGGCCCGAGGCGGTGCCCGCCAGCTCGGGCCTGACCGACAGGATGCCCGCGTTGGCGTTCGGCAGGCAGACGCCGTTGCCGATGCCCATGAACACCGTCAGGCCAAAGAACACCACCGGCCCCGACAGCCCCGCCAGCGTCAGCACCAGCAGCATGATCAGGCCGCCGGTGGTGATCCAGGTGCCGAACAGCACCATCCGGTTCATCCCCACCCGCACCGAAAACCGCCCGGCCAGGAAATTGCCGGCGGCGTAGCCGATCGCGGTCAGCGCGAACAGCATGCCGATCTGCGACGACCCCATGCCAAAGACCTCGGTCCCGACATAGGGTGCGCCGCCCAGGTAGGCGAAGAAACAGCCCGAGGCGAAGGCCGCCGACAGCGTGTAGCCCCAGTAGCGGCGCGAGGTCAGCAGGGCAGGGTACTGCCGCATCTGGTCCAGAATCGACACCTCGCGCAGTTCCGCCGTTTCGCCCAGATCGGCCCAGACCAGCGCCAGCACCCCGGCGCCCAGCACCAGCAGCAGGGTAAAGTTGGCCTGCCAGCCGAAGGCCTCGTCCAAGAAACCGCCGATCACGGGGCCGACCATCGGCACCAGGCTCATCCCCATGGTGACATAGCCGATCATCGAGGCGGCGCGGCTGTCGTCGACGATGTCGCGCACGATCGCCCGGCTGAGGACCATGCCGCTGGCGATCACCGCCTGCGCCATCCGGCAGGTCAGGAACACCGTCGCGTTGGGCGCGGCCAGGGTTCCGGCGGTGGCGATCAGGAACAGCACCAGCGACCACAGCAACACCTTGCGGCGGCCGTAGCGGTCGCTCAATGGCCCGATCACGATCTGCAAGGCCGCCGACAGCGCCAGATACAGCGCCACCGATTGCTGCATCAGCCCATAGGGCACCCCGAACCAGGCCGCCATGCCGGGCAGCGAGGGCAGGAAGATGTTCATCGTCAGCGCCGACAGGCCGGCCATCAGGATCAGCGTGGCCAGCACCGGCGGCGTGCTGCGGTCAAGAAAGCGGGCAGGGGTCATCCGTCGTGGCTACGCCCGG
>JAGPCN010000031.1 GCA_018058035.1 Fuscovulum sp. | reverse complement strand
GCCGGCGGCTCCATTCATCGCTTGACGGAAAAGATCCCCGATCAGGCCCGCGTCAACCAGCCGTTGCCCAAAGCCGCGGCGGCGCAACCGAGGCGGAAAACCACTCGGAAAACGCCCGGAACCCGTTCGGACAAAGCGAACCGCCTCCAACCTCTGGAACCCCGTGCGACACCGTCCGGCGGACACCGCAGAAGATTGCGGCAAATCCCAGCGTCCCTCCTGCTGTCTTGACGTGCGCTCAGCCGCGGAACGCTTCCAGCGCCTTGCCGGCATACATCAGCGCGGGGCCGCCACCCATCTCGATGGCAACTTCCAGCGCCTCGACCAGATCGGCCTCTTCCGCGCCGTGACGGCGGGCGCCGTCGACGTGATACAGGATGCAGTCCTCGCAGCCCTTGGCCACCGCAATCGCGGTCGCGATCAGTTCCTTCTGTGCCGAGGTGAAGCGGCCCGCCGCCGTCGCGGTCTTCGAGACCTTGACGAAGCCCTCCATCAGGCCGGGCGCGGCCTTGGCAAAGGCCCCCATGCGGGCCTTGGCGGCCTTCAGCTTGTCGACGTTGTCGGTGGTCATCGGGTGTTCCTTTCGGCGCGGTTCAGATGGCGGGAAGCACGATGTCGGGAACGATCCCGCTTTGCGCAATGAAGGGGGCGGTGTCCTGCCCGGCGAACAGCCCGTGGTCGGTGACGAGGATGGTCGCAAGACCGGCGGCCTGACCGCCAAGGATGTCGGTGTGCAGGGTGTCGCCGATCATCGCGTAACGGCCCGGCCCCATGCCCTCCAGGGCAATGCGAAACGCCTCGGGATAGGGCTTGCCGAACAGGCGCGGGACGATGCCGGTGCGGTCCTGCAGGTCATGCGCCCAGAAGCCCGGCTCGACCGACAGCCCACCTTCGCGCGGGGCGACAAGATCGGGGTTGCCGATGACCACCGGACGGGGCCGGTGGATCAGCGCGTCGACCAGCTGGTCTTGCCGTGCGGCCGTCCAGCGGGCGGATGACAGGAACAGCACGCCTTCGGCCGCCTCCCAGGACCTGCCGGCGGCCAGCGCATCGTGGATGCGCAGGCCGGGGGCATCGGCGAAATCGTCGTCTTCGGCGGCGATCGTGCCCCAGAGCAGGCCCGGTGCAACGCCATCGAGATGCGCAAGGGTGACGTCGCGGCTGGACACGATCTCGTCGCGCCGCACGTCCAGGCCCATGCGCCGGTATTTCAGCAACGCGGCATCGCCCGTGTAGCTGGCGGCATTCGTCAGGACGCGGATCCGCTTGCCCATCGCGCGCAGCGCGTCAAGGCAGGCCGAGGCGCCGGGGATGGCGGTTTCGCCCACGTTCAGCACGCCGAAGCTGTCGAACAGGAACCCGTCGAAGTCCGCGGCGACCTCCAGCAGTCCGCCCACCTGCCGGGCGGTTCCGCCGGGCCGCGCTGCGGGAAGGCGGTCGCGGATGGCCTCGTAGCGCGCCCAGGCCGCGGGTAGCGGAAGGGTTGCCATGCCGCCATGGAACCGCAGATCAACCGATGTCATCGACAACCTCCTTCAGGCGGGCGAACGAGGTGCGCAGGGCGGGGTAGATGCCCTTGTAGACCTCGTAGAGCCGACCGTATTGCGCCACCTGCGCGGGTTCCGGGTGATAGACCTGCCCGCCGCTGCTCATGGCGTCGGCGGCGTCCAGGACCGACGGGAAAAGCCCTGCCCCGGTGGCGGCCAGCATCGCCGCGCCAAGGCAGGTCGCCTCGGCCTCGCGGGCGATCTCGACCGGGCGTTCCAGAACATCGGCCACGATCTGGCACCACAGGCGGCTGCGGGTTCCGCCGCCCATCAGGCGGAAACGTTCGGTGCGGGTGCCCATCGCGACTTCGGCCCCGGTGGTGGACAGGCGTGTTTCCAGCGCCAGCCCTTCAAGGATCGCGCGGTAGACATGCGCCTTGCCGTGCTGCGGGCCCAGGCCGAACAGGACGCCCCGCGCATTGCTGTCCCAGTAGGGGGTCAGCACGCCCGACAGGTAGGGCAGCGCCAGCAACCCTTCGGCCCCGGCAGGCAGGTCGCCCGCAGCGGCTTCGAGGATGCGCTCGGGTGACAGGTCAAGGCCGAAGGGCTGCGGCCCGATGTCCGAGAACCGCTCGGTGAACCAGGTCACGTTGTAGGTGCCGCCGCCGAAGAAGGTCTCGATCAGCCAGGTGCCCGGCACGCCGCCGGTCATGGTGCGAAAGGCCCGGTCGGTGCGGTAGCTGTCGCTGAAGGTGCCCGAGACGATCCCGGTGCCAAGGTTCAGATAGGCCTCGCCCGGCCGGGTGATCCCGACGCCCAGGCCTGCCGCCTGCCCGTCGCCCAGGCCCGCCACCACCGGCAGGCCCGCGGTCAGGCCCAGAAGCTCGGCCACGTCGCGCCGCAGGGTGCCCAGAACCGTTCCCGGCGCATGCACCTCCGGAAAGGCAGAAACCGGCAGGCCCAGCGGATCAATCAGCGTTGAGTCCAGCTGGAAGGTTTCAAGGTTCAGCACGCCCAGCGGGTCGGCACTGCCCCAGGAATTCGCCCATTCGCCGGTCAGCCGGTGCACAAGGTAGGAATGCACGTCGGCCACCCGCACGGTGCTGTCCAGCGTGCGCGGCTCGTTCTCGCGCAGCCACAACAGCTTGTACCAGCTTGTCGCGGTGTTCGGCGGCTTGCCGGTGGCGCGGTGGACTTCGTCGGTCCCATGGCGGCGCACCTGATCGGTGGCGCGGGTATCCAGCCACAGCATCGCCGGACGCAGGGCCAGGTCGTTTTCGTCAAGGCAGACGAATGTCTCGCGCTGGTGGGTGATCGCCATGGCCGCAAGGCGCGACACGTCGATCCGCCCGCAGGCCTTGCCGATGGCTTCCACCGTAGCGGTCCACCAGTCGACCGGGTCCTGCTCGCCCCAGCCGGGATGAGGCGCGGCGTGGGAGAAACCCGCGCGCCCGCTGCTGAGCGCGCGTCCCTGCATATCCCAGACAACCGCCTTTGCAGCGGTGGTGGAACAGTCGATGGCAAGGACCAGATCACCCATCACCGCCCCCGTTCGGCCGCCGCGCAGGCCGCCTCGACCCGATCCATCACGCGGGCCACGCCCGCATCATCCCACCAGCCTGCCAGTTCCAGCAGATCGGCCACGGTGAACCTTTCGCGCATGAACTGGCAGTTCTGCACCGCCCAGTGCATCCGTTCCGCCGAGGGCGGCGGGTCAAGGTCGGTGCGCCGCTTGGCGGCCCCGGCGCGGTGCAGGTACAGCGCCATCTTGTGCGACCCGAAGGCCAGCCGTTCCTGTTCGCGGCAGAGGCCCGGCCAGTCGGCCAGCGCGGAGGTGATGCGGTCGCGGTTGGCGTGCCAGGCGGCCAGCTTCTTGGCGTAGCGCCCCCAGCATTCCGCCCCGATCCGCCCCGAAGGGTCCAGCCAGGCAAACCCCGCCTTCACCCGCGTCTCGGGTTCGTCCAGCGCGGGGAACAGGCGGGCGGGGTCCAGCCCCTCGGCCTCCACCCGTTCGCGGAACACCTCCAAGGCGGCGGCGCGGATCACCGAGCCGACGCCCACCTGCGCGCCGTGCAGGCCGGTCGGTTCGTGCAACTCGCCCCCCGCCATGTCGAACATGTGGCTGACCAGATGCTCCATCCCCGACAGCGACGCCGTGGTGCCGCCCACGCCGGTGACGATGCCGCGCATCGCAAGCGCCTTGGTCAGGCGCGTGCAGGCGGCGGGGGTGCCATCCGCGATGCCGCCCGACCAGTCCTCGACCCCTTCGCCGCAGAGGTTCAGCATGTCCAGAAGGACCGGCGCATATTTCGGGTCCATCCCCATGCGCGCGGCCAGATACCAGTCGCCCGGCGCGGAATACATCGACAGAAGCTCGCCAAAGCCGGAGGCGTTCAGGTAATGCGGCGCGTCGGCGATCACGGTGGTGTCGGCCAGCACCGCCTCGGGCCAGCGCGAGGGCAGCGTGGTCTTGACGCCGTTCTGCAGGACCACGGCGAAGTTGTCGGTATAGCCGTCAACCGAGGCCGCGGTCTGCACAACGATATGCACCGGCACGCCGTTCCTTTCGGCCGCCACCTTGGCCACATCGGTGATCGTGCCACCGCCCACCGACACCACGGCATCCGCCCCCACGGCCGCCGCGGCCGCGCGGTCAAGGATCGTCTCGTCGGCGTGCAGGATGGGGTGGCCGTCGTCCAGCGTGACACGGCGCACGTTGTGGCGCGCGGCGATGATTGCCTCGACCGCGGCCTTCAGGTCGGCGCCCTGCCGCCGGATCGTCACCGGATCGACGATCAGCCGTACCTCGGCCCTTTGGCCCGCCGCGCGTCCGGCCGCCTGCAGGTGGCGGTCCACGACATCGGCCAAGAGCGGCAGCACGTCATCCGCGATGTGGACCTCGGCCATGCCAAGGTCGGTGAACTGGCGGTTGGCGTCATTGGCCGCCAGCACGCTGCGCACGCGGTCAAGGCGCGCAAGATCGGCAAGGGAAAGGTCGATGGGCATGGCCGGGGCTTTCGATGGAACGATGGCTTATCGGTTGGACTGGCGGTCCAGCATCACCGCGATGATGATGGCGAAGCCGATCACGACCGGCTGCAGGTTGGGCGAGACGTTGATCAGCGCCATGCCGTTGCGCAGCACGCCGATGATCAGAAGGCCGATGAAGGTGCCCAGCATCCCGCCCGACCCGCCGGCAAGGCTGGCCCCGCCGATCACCACCACGGCGATGACGCTGAGAAGATCGCTGGCCCCCGCCGTCGGATGGGCCGAGTCAAGCCGCGCACCCAGCACCAGTGCCGCCACCGCCGCCAGCACCCCGGCGATGACATAGACCAGCACCTTGACGGCCCGGGTGTTGATGCCCGACAGCCGTGCCACCTCTTCGCTGCCGCCGATGGCATAAAGCGCACGGCCGGTGGGCCGGAAGGTCAGCCAGTAGGCAACCACAAGGTAGATCGACACCATCAGCAGGGTTTCCAGCGGGATACCCGCGATGCGCGTCGTGGCCAGTGCGGTGAAGCCGGGCGGAAAGCCGGTGATCGGCCCGCCGTTGGTGATGAACATCGCAAGGCCCGAACAGGCCGACATGGTGGCCAGTGTGGCCACGAAAGGCTGGATGCGCCCGAAGGTGGACAAGATGCCGTTGATCAGCCCGATCAGCGCCCCGACCGCGATCCCGATCAGGCAGGTCAGGCCGAAGGGCAGGCCGAAGTCGCGGTAAAGCCAGGCGTTGATCATCAGGCTCAGCGCCACCACGGCGCCCACCGAAAGGTCGATGCCGCCGATGATGATGACCAGCGCCGCGCCCACGGCCATGATCCCGATGACCGAAACCTGGCTGAAGATGTTGATCAGGTTGCGCGAGGTCAGGAAATAGGGCGACAGGATCGCAAACACCGCGCAGACGATCACAAGGCCCAAGAGCGGGCCCGGAATGCGCCGCAGGACGGACCGCGCCAGGTCGGCGAGCGGGCTGCGGGTCAGGTCGGCGCCTTGTGATCTGGTGTCCATCTTCGCCTCCGGGCTGAACTGGGATCTGGCGGCACATCAGGTGCTGACGGCCAGGGACATGACGGTTTCGGGACTGGCGTCTTCGCGACTGAGGATGCCGCGCTGTCGGCCTTCGGACATCACAAGGATGCGGTGCGACAGGCCCAGCACTTCCTCAAGTTCGGAGGACACGACGATCACGGCGATCCCCGACAGCGCGAGGTTGCGCAGGATTTCGTAGATTGCCATCTTGGCGCCCACATCGACGCCGCGGGTGGGTTCGTCCACGATGAACACGCGGGGCTGCTTCACCAGCCACTTGGCCAGAAGCACCTTCTGCTGGTTGCCGCCCGACATCGACCCCACCGGCAGGTGCATCTGCCCGCGGATGTCGAACCGGGTCTTCTGCGCGGTTCCAAGGCCATCCAGAAGCGACCGGGTGATCTGGCCGAACTTCGCCAGCTCCTTCTCCCAGGGTAGCGACATGTTGGCGGACGAAGAGCGGCCCAGGTTCAGGCCCAGGCCCTTGCGATCCTCGGGCACCATGAAGATGCCCGCATCCATCGCGCTGCGCGGGCTGGTGATGCGGACGGGGGCGCCATCCACCTCGACCGTGCCCTCGTCCAGCCGGTCGGCCCCGGCCAGTGCGCGCACCACGTCGGTCCGGCCAGCGCCGACAAGGCCGGCAAAGCCCAGGATCTCGCCCTCGCGCAGGTCAAAGCTGATGCCCTGGAAGGCGCCCTTGCGGCTGGCGTTCTGCATCCGCAACACGACCTTGTGGCCGGCCGGGCTGGGTGCGTGATGCTCAAAGGTAAAGGCGCGGCCGACCATGGCATTGATCATGTCGGTCTTTTCCGGCGCACGATCCCAGTGGGCGACGCTGTTGCCGTCGCGCAGGCACAGCACCTGGTCGGCAATTGCGCGCACCTCGTCCAGCCGGTGCGAGACGTAGATCACGCCGGTCCCGCCATCACGCAGCACGCGGACCTGTTCCAGAATCTGTTCGGCCTCGGCCTCGCCCAGCGATGCCGTCGGCTCGTCAAAGATCACATAGCGTGGCTTGCGCAGGATCGCCTTGGCGATCTCGATCCCCTGCTGCACGCCCATCGACAGCCCGCCCACCTTGCGGTCGGGATCGACACGCACGCCAAGGGCGGTCAGCACGGCTTGCGCCTCGTCGCGCATCCGGGCGCGGTCGATACGGCCGCCGCGGGTGGGCAGACGGCCAAGAAAGATGTTCTCGGCCACGGTTAGGCCGGGCAGCAGACGGATTTCCTGGTGGATCAGCGCGACGCCCCGCGCAATGGCATCGGACGGCGACTGCGGAGCATAGTCTTCGCCGTCGATCCACATCTGCCCGCCACTGGGCCGGCCAACGCCCGCGATGATGGAATTGAAGGTGGACTTGCCTGCGCCGTTCTCGCCGATCAGGCCAACGACGGACCCGGGCGCCAGCGTCAGGTCAACCGACTTCAGCACCGTGATGCTGCCGTAGGTCTTGACCAGTCCGCGCGCCACAAGGCCGGTCTGAACGGGGGCGTCGGTCTTCATCTGATGCTCCTGTCCAAAGGCGGGTGGCGGGGATGGCGGGGCCCTTGCAGGCCCCGCCGGGGGTCATCACATCTTGTCGGCGGCCGGGCCATAGAAGTCGGACGGCTTGAACTGGCCGACGTTCTCCTTGGTGATCAGCACGGCGTCCTGGTACTGGATCTCGGGGATCGAGGCGCCTTCGCCCTTCATCACCTTGATCGCGTCGGCGACAGCCATCTTGCCCATCTGGTAAGGGATCTGCGCCATCGTGGCCTGCACCAGACCCTCTTCGATCGCCTTCAGCATGGTCGGGAACCCGTCGATCCCGACCGAGATCAGGTCATCGCGGCCGGCCTGACGCGCGGCCTTGGCAGCCCCCAGGGCCATCGCGTCGCTTTCGGCGAAGACGGCCTTGATGTCGGGGTTGGCGGTCAAGATGTTCTGGGTGGCGATGAAGGCTTCGTTTTCGTCCCAGTTGGCGGTCTGGGTGGCGACGACCTCGATCTTCGGGTGCTGGGCCAGCGCCTCTTCGCATCCTTGCGTGCGCTGCACCTCGGCGGTGGACCCCGGAACGCCCTTCAGGATGGCGATCTTGCCCTCGCCGCCGATCTGGGCGAACATCCAGGTGCACAGCTCGCGCGCGGCCTTGACGCTGTCGGTGGCAATGAAGGTCACGATCTCGCCACTGCCGCTTTCGGGGCGCTGGTCCACCGCGATGACGGGCACGCCGGCGGCGTTGGCGGCCTTGACGCCCGCCGCAGCCGCCGTCGAATCCTGCGAGATGAACAGCAGGGCACCGGGCTGCTGAACCAGCAGGTTCTCGACCTGGCTGACCTGTTCGTTGGCATTGTTGTTGGCCGAAACCAGGTTCAGCGTCAGACCAGCCTCTTCGGCGGCGGCGCGCATTCCGTCACCGGCGGCGATGTAGAACAGCGACTTCTGGTCGGCCAGCGCGGCGCCGATCAGCGAGTTGTCCTGCGCGGCGGCCGCGCCGGCGAACAGGGCCAGGGCACAGGCGGCATTCGCAAGGCCTCGGGCCAGTTTGATCATCATGGTGGTCTCTCCTCCGGTGTCGGGTTTGGCAATCAGGCCGGAATGGCCGGGGTCTCGAGCCGGGCCTTCAGCGCGGCAAGAAAGCGGGCGGCATGGGCGCCGTCGGTGGCGCGATGGTCGCAGGTCAGCGAGAAGCTGGACATCGGGCGCCACTGCGGATCGCCGCCGTTCCAGACCTGGCGCATCTCGGTGCTGCCCACGGCCAGGATGGCCGCCTGCGGCGGGTTGATGATGGCGGTGAACTGGCGCACCCCCAGCATGCCAAGGTTCGATACGGTGAAGGTGCCGCCCATCACGTCGGAAATCGCGATCTTGCCCGCCCGCACCTTGGCCACGATCTCGGCCCGCCGCGCGGCAATCTCGGTCAGGCTCATGCCTTCAGCGCCATGGATCACGGGCACGGTCAGGCCGCGGTCCGAGGCCACGGCGAGGCCGATGTTGACCTGAGCGAACTGCACCACCGCTTCCTCGCGGTAATGCGCGTTGATCGCGGGGTGTTCGGCCAGCGTGGCGGCGCAATCGGCCAGGATCACGTCGGTCAGCGTCACACCTTCGCTGCGGCGCGCTTGCGCGGCGGTCATGTCGATGTCGGCCACGATGGCGAACATCGGCGCTTCCCAGGCGGCGTTCATCGCGCGCACCATCAGCTTTTCGGTCTTGCTGAGAGGGCGGGCCGTTCCTTCGGCCGGCGTTTCGGAAATCACGTTCATCGCGGATCTCCTCAGGCGGCGCGGGCGGCGGCGGGGCCCGCCTTGCCGGCGCAGCCGTAGGACCGCATCTTGGCGATGGTGGCATCGACCATCAGCTTGCGGCCCTCGGCCATGGCCTCTTCAAGCTGCCGGTCGCCCTGCGCCCAGACAGACTCAAATCCCTTGCGGAAGGCATGCCGCAGATCGGTGTCGGCGTTGAACTTGTGGACGCCGGCGGCGCGGGCCTCGGCCACCTCGCGGTCGGTCAGGCCGGACGCGCCGTGCAGCACCAGCGGGATGCCGGTCGCGGCCTTGATTTCCTTGATCCGCTCGATGCTGATCGGTTCCAGCGGGATGCCCGGCACCACGCCGTGCACGATGCCGACCGAGATCGCGAGGTAGTCGATGCCGGTCTCGGCCACGAAACGGCGGGCTTCCTCGACATCGGTGTAATAGTCGGCCCAGTTCACCTTTTCGCCCACGTCCGGGATCTTGCCCAGTTCGGCCTCGACCGGGATGCCGAAGGCGTGGGCGATCTTCACGATCTCGCGGGTGGTGCGGATGTTTTCCTCGAACGGCAGGTGCGCGCCGTCATACATGACCGAGGTAAAGCCCAGGCGGATCGCCTCGATCACCTCGTCCCAGGACCCGTGGTCCAGGTGGATGACGTATTCGGCGTTCGACGCCTCGGCGATGCGTTTGGTCAGTTCAAAGGCGCGGCGCACCCCCATGTGCGGGATGATGGCGCGGCCGACCTGCAGGAAGATCGGCGCGTTCGCTTTTTCGGCGGCCCAGACCAGCGCCTCGCAGGTCTCGTCGTTGTGCATGTTGTAGGCGCCCACGGCATAGCCGCCAAGGCGGGCTTTCTCGATCAGGGCGCGGGGATCGGCTTGGGTGTTGATCACGGTCATCGGAGGGGTTCCTTGCAGCGTTCAGGCCGGGATTTTCTGGCCGTGGAGAGAGGGGACCGGGGCGCGGCCCGGCACGTCGAAGCGCGCGATGTAGCGGTGATAGGCGGCCACCTCGGCGGCGGTGCGGGCCTTGTCCCAGCCTTCGTGGGTGGCCAGGATGGCGGCGGCGCGGTCCACCACCTTGCGCCCGCAGGTGCTGTTCAGCCCCACCATGATCCGGCGGATCAGCGCGTCGGTCAGGGTGCGGCAGAACTCGTGGCGGAAGGCAAAGACCAGTTCCGCCCCGGTCGCGCCGGTTTCCGGATCGAAGGGCTCCAGCAATTCGGGGTGTGCCCGGCCAAAGGCCAGCACATCCGCCGCCCGCGCGCCGAATATCGCGACCAGCCGCTCCACCGTGGCAGGCGTGGCGCCCGGCGTGGCGGCGGTCAGGCCGTCGCGGAAGCTGTCGGTGTCGGCCACCCGCGCCCCGGGAAAAAGCGTGCGTGCGGTGGTGCAGGCCCGCGCCTTCAGGCCCAGCCGTTTCACCACGTCGTCCACGGTTTCCTCGGCCAGGCTGCGGTAGGTGGTCAGCTTGCCGCCGATGATCGACAGAAGGTTGGCGCGTTCCGGCGCATGGTCCTGGATGACGTGGCTGCGCGGCACCTTCCATTCCGATTTCTCGGGGATATAGGGCAAGGGACGCACACCGCTGTAGGTGTAAAGGATGTCGTCCTCGGTCAGTTTTGCCTCTGGGATCAGGCTGTTGACCTCGGACAAGAGGTATTGGACTTCGGAGGTGTCGGCCATCGCCAGATCGGGGTCGTCGTCGAACTTGTGGTCCGTCGTGCCGATCATGTAGCGGTCGCCCCAGGGGATGATCAGTACCAGCCGCCCGTCGGCGCGGGATTCGTAGTAGACCACGTCCGAAGGCGCGCCGGGGAACGGGTCGACGATCAGGTGGCTGCCCTTGGCCCCGCCGATGAACCGCCGCGCACCGGGTTTCTGCGGACCCAGCACGGCATCGACCCAGGGCCCTGCGGCATTCACCACGATCCGCCCCGAAAGGGCATGGCGTTTGCCGGTCAACGTGTCGGTGAAGTAGATGCCGGTAACGGTGCCGTCCTCTTCGATGAAACCGTCGACCTGCGAATGGGTGTAGATCTGCGCGCCATCGGCATGGGCGGCCAGCACCACCTCTGTGCACAGCCGTTCCGACCAGACCACCTGCCCGTCAAAGAAGATCGCGCTGCCACTTAGTCCGTCGGGATTGATCTTCGGGAAACGGAGGATCGTCTCGTCGCGCGACAGCACCGTATGGTGGCCGACGGACTTGTCGAAGGACAGCACGTCATAGGCCACCATCCCCGCCCTCAGCGTCAGGCTGGACCTTCGATTGTGCTGGTAGAACGGGATCATCAGGGGCACGGGCTTCACGATGTGCGGCGCCAGGCGGAACAGCAGCTCGCGTTCCCGCAGCGATTCCCGAACCAGCGCGACATCGCCCTGTTCCAGATAGCGCAGGCCGCCGTGGATCAGCCGGCCCGACCAGCTGGAGGTGCCGCTGCCGACGTCCTCCTTTTCGACCAGCGCCACCCGCAGGCCCCGCGCCGCCGCGTCGCGGGCGATGCCCGCGCCGTTGATGCCCGCGCCGATCACGATCAGGTCAAAGACATCCTCGGGCCGGGGAGCATTCGGCGCGGGTGTCGCGGGGGCGGCTTGGTCGGTCATGGCTTTCGCGTCCAGATTGGGGCCTGCGGGGGTGGGTGGATCAGGCGTCGGTCTCGATCCAGGCGATCAGGGTGCGCACCTTCACCTCGGACCCTTCGGGCGCGAGGATTTCCACCAGCGTGCCGGTAGCGGGGGATTCGAGTTCCTGCGTGGCCTTCTCGGCCTCGATCTCGGCGATCGGCTCGTCCTCGGTCACCCGGTCGCCGACATTCTTCAGCCAGGACGTCACCGTGCCCTCGCTCATTCCCATGCCCCACTGGGGCAGCAGCACTTCGACCTTCATCAGGCAATCCTCCGGTTCAGCGTTTCGTCGGCCCCTTCTCCGCAGACGGCCAGCACGGCCGCGCGGATGCGTTCGGGGGTGGGATAGATCAGTTTTTCCAGCGCGGGGCTGAACGGCACCTGCATGTCGCGGGCGCAGACCCGCTTGACGGATGCGCGCAGGGCGCGGCCGGCCTTGTCGGCGACCTGGGCCACGATCTCGGCCGCAGCGCCGCAGGTGCGGTGGGCGGGTTCCGTCACCACCAGCCGGCCGGTCTTCATCACCGACTCGATGATCGTGCGGGTATCCAGCGGCGCCAGCGTGCGGGGGTCGATCACCTCGCAGGAGATGCCCTCGGCGGCCAGGTCCTCGGCGACCTTCAGCGCCATCGGCACGCAGCCGGAAATCGCCACCAGCGTCACGTCGGTGCCTTCGCGGCGGATGCGCGCCACACCCAGCGGGATGTGGTATTCGCTGTCCTGCACCTCTTCCTTCATGCCCCACAGCGGCACCGCCTCGAACTGCAGGACGGGGTCGTCGCTGTCGATGGCCGACCGCAAGAGGCCCTTGGCGTCCGAGGCCGAGGCAGGGGCGATGATCTTCAGCCCCGGCACCGACATGAACATCGGATAGGGCCGGTCGGAATGGTGCGCGCCGGTGTTCAGCCCGTAGAACATGGCCGACCGGAACACGACCGGGATCGAGCTTTGGCCGCCGAACATGTAGCGGTTCTTGGCGGCCTGGTTCACGAACTGGTCCATCGCCATGTAGAGGAACGACGAATAGGACAGGTCCACGATCGGCCGCAGGCCGGTCATCGCCGCACCAATGGCGCTGCCGACGATGGCCTCTTCGGAAATCGGCGTGTTGCGGATGCGGTTCTTGCCGAACTGCTGGACGAAATCGCCCTGCTCGGCGCGCTGCTTGCCGCTGCTGCCGGTGGTGCCATAGACGTTGGCCTCGACATCCTCGCCGATGATGATGACGCGGGGGTCCGCGGTCATCGCTTCCTGCTGCGCGGCGCCGATGGCCCCGATATACGACATCACGCTCACAGCATGTCCTCCAGTTCGTAGGCGTCGGTGAAAAGGTGCTGGAAGGCGACCTCGGGGGCGGGATCGGGGCTGTCGATGGCGAACTGCACGCAGTCCTCGACCTCCTGCTCGATCTCGGCGTCGATGGCGGCCATCTCCTCGGCGGTGGCGATGCCGCCCGCGACCAGCGCGTCGCGGAACAGCACGATGGGATCGCGCGAGGTCCAGAGCGCCTTTTCCTCGGCGTTGCGGTAGTCGACGTTGATGCGCAGTCCTTCGGAATGCTCGCGGAAGCGGTAGGTCATCACCTCGATCAGGGTCGGGCCTTCGCCACGGCGGGCGCGGTCCACGGCAGCGGCGCAGGCGTCATAGACCGCCATCACGTCCTGCCCGTCCTCGACCCGCACGCCCGGCATCCCGAAGCCTGCGGCCCGGTCGACGATGCGCCCGCCGGTGACGGTGTGCGACGGGGTGGACAGCGCGTAGAAGTTGTTCTCGCACAGGAAGATGACCGGCAGCTTGTAGGCGGCGGCCAGGTTCATCGATTCATACAGCACGCCCTGGTTCGCGGTGCCGTCGCCAAAGAAGGTCATCGCCACGCGATCCTCGCCCAGCACCTGCGCCGAGAGCGCCGCGCCGACCGCAATCGGGATCGCCGAGCCGGTGATGCCCGATTCCCCAAGGCTGCCCACGGTGTAGTCGGCCAGGTGCAAGGACCCGCCCTTGCCGCCGCAGACGCCCGTCGCCTTGCCCACCAGTTCGGCCATCAGGGGCCCCAGCGGAGAGCCCTTGCCGATGGGGTGGCCGTGGCTGCGGTGGTTGCCGGTCATGTGGTCGCCGTTGCGCAGCGCCATGCAGGCGCCCACCACCTGGGCCTCTTGCCCGATGCTCGTATGCACCGTGCCCGGGATGTAGCCGCGCTTGACCATCTTCGAGGCGCGTTCGTCGAACAGGCGGATGCGCAGCATGCGGCGCTGCATCTCCAGCAGGGTTTCCTTGGGAAGGTTGCGACCCGGTTTCATTCAAGTGCCTCTTTTGCCCAGCCTATGCACGTTTGTATCAACGCGACCGATGCCTGACAAGTCCCTACAGCCAGGCGTTCACCGTTGGCCGATCTTGTCATTGAAAAAGCTGAATTATTTTTCTGTCTCGCATCCGGCTTTGCCGGCATTGCCGGGTGGATAACTTTGCCGACTCAGCAGAAAGGACTTGCTCCGCAGGGGACGGAGGGCCATTCTTGGTTCAGATTCTAACCGGCAGAGCAGATGCGGCAGGGTGTGCGAACATGAAAGACCTCGACAAGAAGTCCACCGACACCGCGCGGGCCGCCTGGCTTTACTACATCGAGGAATTCACCCAGAGCCAGATCGCCGAGAAGCTGGGCGTCAGCCGCAGCACCGTGATCAGGCTTTTGCAGCGGGCCAAGGAAAGCGGGCTGGTGACGATCTCGCTGGGGGTGTCGCAGGACACTTTCAGGATGGAGCGCGATCTGGAGCGCCGCTTTGGCCTGAAGACGGTGCGGATCGTCCCCGAGGCCGAGGATTCCGAAACGCAGCGCCGCTGGCTGGGGCAGGTCGCCGCCGGAACCCTGCAGGAGATGGCGCGGGAAAATTCGATCCTTGCCGTCAGCTGGGGCCGCACCCTGCGCGCGATGGCCGATTCGCTGCATGGCGAGGTGTCGGTGCCCGGCATGAAGACGGTTGCGCTGATCGGAGGATTGCACAACGCCGCCCGCGGCACGAATCCCTACGAGGTCGCCGAGATTGTCGGGCAGTTCTTCAACGCCCCCGCGCGGGCGCTGTACGCCCCGGTCTATGTGCGCAATGCCGAAACCGCGGCGGGCCTGATCAGCGACCCCGGCCTGAGCGAGGCGCTGGACATGGCACGCCGGGCCTCGCTGGTGACGTTCAGCGTCGGCTCGCTCAACGAAAAGGCGACGATGCTGCAACTGGGCTACGTCAATGCCACCGAGAAAGAGCTTTTGCAGCGGCGCGGCGCCGTGGGCGACATCGCCTGCCGCTGGATCGACGCCGATGGCAAGCCGGTGGAACTGCCGCCGACCATCCATCCGATCGGCATCTCGCTGACGGACCTGAAGAACATTCCGGAACGGTTGCTGGTCGCAGGAGGACAGTCAAAAGCCGCCGTGATCCGGGCCTGCCTGCGCGGCGGCTACGCCACGCACCTGATCACGGACGAAGGTGTTGCATCAATCCTGCTTTCGGACGCATTGCCCCCCACGGCGTAAAGAATGAACCACTTGCGCATTGCTTGAACATATGCTTCATATGCGGAAGGCATCGCCTTGGGCAAGGCGCGCACGGACGGGAAACATGCGATGATCCTCGGTATCGACCTTGGCACCTCGATGGTGAAAGCGGCCCGGTTCGCGCTGGATGGAACGTGCCTTGCCGTGGCGTCCCGGCGCAGCAGCCCCACGTCGCTGGGCGGCGGCCGCATCGAGCAGGATTTCGAAGAGATCGTCACCGCCGTGGGCGAGGTTGTGACCGAGGTCTGCGCCGGCGCCCCGCCGCCGCTGTGCATCGGCCTGACCGGCCAGAGCGACGGCCTGTGGCTGCTGGATGCCGAAGGGCGCGGCGTTCGCCCGGCGGTGTCCTGGCTGGATGATCGCGGCAATCCCTATCTGGAGCGCTGGATCGCCAGCGGCGCCTTCGCCGAAGTGTTCCGGCGCAACGCCAACGCCATCTTTCCGGGCAGCCACGCCCCGCTGATGGCCGCGCTGAAGGACAGCGATCCCGAAGCCCTGGCGCGCGCGCATACCGCCAGCTATCTGAAGGACGGCATCCTGCAGCGCCTGACCGGCGTGCGCGTCACCGATGCCTCGGATGCCTCGCTGCCGTTCCTGAATACCGTGACGCGCGAGTATGCCCCCGAAATCCTGCGCCTTCTGGGGCTGGAGGACATGCGCCGCCTGCTGGCCCCGGTGATGCCCGCGCCGGGGCAGGCGTTTGCGCTGAACGCCGCTGGCGCGGCGCTGACGGGCCTGGCCGAAGGCATCCCGGTGCATGCCGGGCCATTCGATCTGGTGGCCTGTTGCGTTGGCGCTGGCCTGCGCCGCGTCGGTGACGGCCTTGTCATCATCGGCACGACGCTGGCCTGCAGCGTGCTGTCAGACCGCATCGACACCGCCGCCGACCCCGTGGGAATGACGCTTTGCATGCCCGAGGAGGGCCGCTGGATCCGGTCGATGCCCGCCACGGTCGGCACAGCAACGCTGGACTGGGTGCTGGGGCTGGTGGGCGCCACGCATGATCAGGTGGATGCGCTGCTGGCCCAAAGCCGCCCCGGCGCCAATGGCGCCACCGCCCTGCCCTATTTCTCGGCCACCGGCGAGCGCGCGCCCTTTGTCGAGGTGCGCGCCCGCGGCCAGCTTTCGGGCCTCAGCACGGCCACCACGAAAGCCGATCTCGTGATGGCGGTGTGCGAATCCGTGGCCTATGCCGCCCGCCACTGCATCGAGGCCGCGGGCCTGACGGGGCGTCTATCGGTCTGCGGCGGCGGCTCCAACTCGCAAACCTGGAGCCAGATGGTCGCCGACGTGCTGCAACGCCCGCTGCATGTGGCCCGCCGCCCCGAAGTCGGGGCACGCGGCGCGGCGCTGGTCGCCATGCAGGTGGCCGGCATCGACCATGACGCCGAAGCCTGGACCGCGTCCGAAGCCGTGATCGAACCCCGCCGCGAAACGGCGCGGCACTACGAGGCAGGCTTCGCGCGCTATCTCGACACGGTCGCCGCCGCCCGCGCGCTGTGGAAGCGCGACCATGACCGCCAGGAAGGACGCCTCTGATGGCCCGCGACCTTACGATTCCCGAACAACGGCACCCCGAAAAGGCGCGCCGCACGGAAACGCCACGCCTGCCCAAGCCGGACTGGATCCGCGTCAAGGCCCGGGCAGGTGCGGGCTATCACAAGACGCTGGACATCGTGCGCGCGCAGAAGGTGACGACGGTCTGCGAAGAGGCGGGCTGCCCCAACCTTGGCGAATGCTGGAACCATGGCCACGCCACCATGATGATCATGGGCGAGATCTGCACCCGCGGCTGCACCTTCTGCAACGTCGCCACCGGCCGCCCGCAGGCGCTGGACCCGTTCGAGCCGGGCCGGGTGGCCGATGCCGTGGCCAAGCTGGGCCTCAACCATGTCGTGATCACCTCGGTCGACCGTGACGATCTGGACGACGGCGGAGCCGCGCATTTCGCGCAAGTCATCCGCGCGATCCGCCACCGTTCGCCCTCGACCACGATCGAGATCCTGACGCCGGATTTCCTGAAATGCGCGCCCTCGGCGTTGGAAACCGTGGTCGCGGCGCGGCCGGACGTGTTCAACCACAACCTTGAAACCGTGCCGCGGCTTTATGCCGAAGTGCGGCCCGGCGCGCGCTACTTCCATTCGCTGCGCCTTTTGCAGCGGGTAAAAGAGATGGACCCGACCATCTTCACCAAATCCGGCCTGATGGTCGGCCTTGGCGAGGATGGCGGCGAGGTGCGGCAGGTGATGGATGACATGCGCGCCGCGGATGTCGATTTCCTGACCATCGGGCAATACTTGCAACCCACGCCCAGGCATCATGCCGTCGCCCGCTTTGTTCCGCCCGACGAATTCGGCTCCTATGCCACGGCGGCCACGGGCAAGGGCTTTCTGATGGTCTCGGCCACACCGTTGACCCGGTCGAGCCACCATGCCGGCGCGGATTTCGCCCGGTTGCAAGAGGCCCGCGCACACCGCGCACGGCACGGCTGACCGGCCCCCTCAAGGACAACATGACATGACAAAGACACTGCGGATCGCCTTTCTCAAGGCACGCTGGCATGCCGATATCGTCGATCAGGCCCATGCCGGTTTCTGCGCGCGTTTGGCCGAGGCCGCCCCCACGGCGCGCGTCGACAGCTATGAGGTGCCGGGCGCTTTCGAACTGCCCCTGCTGGCGCAGCGCCTGGCGCTGACCGGCCGCTACGACGTGATCGCGGCGGCGGCCCTTGTGGTCGATGGCGGGATCTACCGGCACGATTTCGTGGCGCAGGCGGTCGTCTCGGGCCTGATGGAGGTGCAGCTGAAGACGGGCGTGCCGGTTCTGTCGGTGTCGCTTACCCCCCACAACTTCCAGCCGGTCCCCGCGCATGTGGACTTTTTCCGCGCGCATTTCGTCGAAAAGGGCCGCGAGGCGGCCGAAGCCGCCCTTGCGGTGACGCAGGCCCTGCCCGTTATCGCAGACTGAACCCGCCCGGCACCGCGGTCGGAACGCAGAAAGGGGCAGCAACCGCTGCCCCTTTTCAATTGCAGGTCATGCCGCGGCTTACTTGATCACCAGCCCGCGGGTCCGTGTCGTGGTCAGCACGACGACAAGGATGATGAAGATCCCGTAGACCAGGCTTTGCGCCTGCGGGCTGAACCCCAGAGCCTGGATCGCCACCGGAACGAAGGCCACCGTCAGCGCGCCGCAGATCACGTTCAGCGGGTTGGTCAGCCCGCCCGAGATCGACGTGCCCCCCACCAGCGCCGCCGCAATGCCCGGCAACAGCAGGTTGCTGCCGATCCCGCTGGCCGAGGCCGACCCCGCCTGCGCCACGATGCACAGGCCCGCCAGCGCACCGGTAAAGCCCGAGATGGCGAAGGAGACGATCTTGACCCGCTTGTGCGGCACGGCCGCCAGGATGGCGCCGCTTTCGTTCTTGCCCACCGCCGTCATGTTCTGGCCGGCCACGGTGAACCGCAACAGCACCCAATAGGCCACCGCCACCAGCACGCCGATCCAGAAGGTCAGCGGCACGAACAGGATGTTGGTATTGAACAGCACGGTGACCAGGTCGCGGTTTTCCGACAGATAGATCGTCTGGCTGTCGCTGATCACCAGCGCCGCCGTCTGCAGGATGCCCAGCGTGCCCAGCGTCAGCGCAAAGGACGGCACCTGCGTATGGGCCAGGACCGCGCCATTGATGGCGCCCACCACGGTCATCAGAACCAGCACCGCAAGGATGCCCGCAAGGCCGATCTGCGGGACAAGCAGTGCCAGCATGATGGCGCCCAGCATGCTGATGGCGGCGTTCGACAGGTCGATCGAGCCGATGTTCAGGACCATCGCCTGCCCCACCGCCACCAGCAGGATCGGCGCCGCCGTGCCTGCCACGATCGAGATGCCGAAGGGGCTGAGGTAATTGGCGTTGAACACCCCCACCACGACGACCATCGCCAGAAACACCAGCGGTGGTGCCATCGTATGCCAGGCCAAGAGGCTGCGAAGGCTGGTCATGGTCGCTCTCCCGTTCGGTAAGGCGTGGACGGAAAGGGCGGGTGCCTGTGTGATGCGCGCGCTCATACCATCTCCGATACGATTTCCTTGATTGCCAATCCCGCCACGCTCAGGTCGTGCCGGGCCGAAATCTCGCCGTCGCGCATCACCAGGATCTCGTCGGCCATCTCGATTGCTTCCTCGATGGTGTCGGGAACCAGCACCACCGCCGCGCCCTTTTCGCAGGCCTTGCGGATCTGTGCGTTCACCGCCTGCGACACGCCAACGTCAAGGCCCCGCAGGGGATGGTCCAGCATCAGGACCTTCAGGTCCGGAGCATTCAGCCATTTGGACAGCACGACCTTCTGCTGGTTCCCGCCGGAAAACTGGTCCAGCGGCTGGTGGATGTTGTTCGGGCTGACGTCCAGCTTGTCGAACCAGGTCTGCGCCACGGCGGCCATCTTGCCCGGTTGCAGGAACGGCCCCACCATCATGCCCTGCTGATGGACCAGCGCGATGTTGCGGGTGCCCGGATAGCCGCCGATCATGCCCTCGACCTTGCGCTCGGCCGGAACAAAGGCAAGTCCGGCCGCCACCGCCTTGCCGATCGTCCAGCCGGAAACCGGCTGCCCGCCGACAAGGATCGTGCCCGCGCTGCATTTCTCGGCCCCGAACATCGCCCGCACCAGCGCGCCACGCCCCGACCCGTTGGTGCCCACCAGTGCGGTGATGCGCCCCGGATAGGCGGCAAAGGAGATGTCGCGGAACTTGCCGTCCAACGTCAGCCCACGCACCTCGATGGCGGGTTTGGCGGCGGCGGGCAGCGTCGTGTGCGCGTGGCTGGATGCCACCGGCGCGTCATCGACCATCGCCCGGAACAGGTCTGCCCGGGTGATGCCCTCGGTGCTGCGGTCGCTGGTCAGCACGCCATGCCGCATCACCACGACGCGGTCGCAAATGCGGATGACCTCGTCCAGCCGGTGCGACACGAAGATCACGCTGGCGAACTTGCGCAGCTTCATGATCTCGCGTTCCAGCACATCGACCTCGGCCTGCTCCAGAACCGCGGTCGGTTCGTCCAGGATGATCAGCGGCGTCTCGCCGGCGCCCGGCTCGACGCAGACTGCGCGGGCGATTTCCACCATCTGCCGGTCCACGAACGACAGGTCGCCCACCCGCTTGCGCGGGTCCAGCTTGAAGCCGATCTTGTCCAGCACGGCGGCGGCATCGGCGTTCATCTGCGCCCAGTTCTTGATGCCGAACCGCGCAAGCCCGGTCTTGGAGCCCTTCTGGTAGGCGATGTTCTCGGCCACCGTCAGGTTGGTGAACAGCGACTGTTCCTGATGCACCACCCCGACACCCGCCCGGAACGCATCGTTCGGGTTGCGAAAGTTCACGACCTTGCCGTTCATCTCGATGCGGCCCTCGTCGGGGCGCTCGATCCCGGCCAGGATCTTCAGCAGGGTGGACTTGCCGGCGCCGTTCTCTCCGGTCAGGCCGATCACCTCGCCCTTCTCGATGGTCAGGGACACGCCGCTGACGGCCTTGATCTTTCCGAAGGTGCGGCTGATGCCGCTCAGCTTCAGGACGGGGGGGACGATGCCGGTCATTTTGCCACCTTCAGACGCCCGCGCTCGGGCCAGGCTACCGTGACGATTGCGATGATCAGGATGGTCCCGAACACGCCCGACTGGAAATCGGGGTCCACACCGGCCAGCACGAGGCCGTTGTTCAGGATCAGAAGCAGGAACACGCCCAGCACCGAGCGCAGCACGCCACCCTCTCCGCCGCCAAGCGCCGTGCCCGCGATCACCGCCGCAGGGATGACGGTGAACAGCTGGCCGAAGCCGATGTCAGGAGAGCCCGAGCCCAGTTG
>JAGPCN010000253.1 GCA_018058035.1 Fuscovulum sp. | reverse complement strand
CCCCCGGCGCGATCATGTTCCTGATCTATGTCCTGATCCCCATTGTCCAGTCGATCTGGATCAGCTTTCACGACTGGGACGGCCTGGGGTCGAAGACCTGGATCGGCATCGCGAACTATGTCGAGCTTCTCGACGACGACACCTTCTACACCGCGCTGTGGAACAACGTGCTGTGGCTGGTGCTGTATCTCTTGGCCATCCCGATGGGGCTGGCGGTGGCGCTGTTCCTGAACCAGAACGTCTTTGGCATCCGCCTTTACAAGTCGTTGTTCTTCTTTCCCTTCGTGATTTCCCAGGTCGTGGTCGGCCTGATGTTCACCTGGTTCTATGCCCCCGACTTCGGCCTCTTCTCGCAATTGCTGAAATGGCTGACCGGGACCGAGGTCGCGATCCTGGCCGACGAACGCTTTGTCACCTACGGCATCATCGCTGCCGGTCTCTGGCCGCAGACGGCCTATTGCATGATCCTCTACCTGACCGGCCTGAACAACCTGAACCCCGAACAGATCGAGGCCGCGCGGATGGACAACGCCCGCGGGTTTCGGCTCTTGTGGCACGTCATCCTGCCACAACTGGCACCCGCCACCTTCATCGCCATGGTCGTGACCGTCATCGGCGCCCTGCGCAGTTTTGACCTGGTGTCGATCATGACGGCGGGCGGGCCTTACGGGTCCAGCCAGGTCCTGTCCTACTTCATGTACGAACAGGCGCTGTCGGAATACGGCTACCGCATGGGCTATGGTGCGGCCATCGCGGTGGTGTTGTTCCTGATCATGATGGTCTTCATCACGCTCTTCATCGTGCGGATGATCATGCAGGAAAGGAACCGCTGATGTTCCCGACCCCGATCCAGAAATCCTCGCCCGCCGCGCAAACAGCCTACAAGGTGCTCTTGCCCGTGGCCCTGATCGTGTGGCTGATCCCGCTGATCGGGGTGGCCGTCACCTCGCTGCGACCCGCGTCGGACCTGGCGGCGGGCAACTACTTCGGCCTGCCCTCGGGCCTGGCGTTCGAGAACTACGCCGATGTGTTCCAGAACAGCCCGATCGGCTGGTACATCCTGAATTCGTTCAAGGTCACCATTCCCACCGTGATCGGCGCCGTCGCCCTTTCCTGCCTGACCGGCTTTGCGCTGGCAGTTTATGGCTTCCGCGCCAACCTCTGGGTGTTCTTCGCCTTCGTCGCCGGCAACTTCATCCCGTTCCAGATCCTGATGGTGCCAGTGCGCGACATGACGCTGCGGGCGGGGATGTACGACACCACCATCGGCCTGGTGCTGTTCCACGTCGCCTTCCAGACCGGCTTCTGCACCCTGTTCATGCGCAACTTCATCAAGGGCCTGCCCTTTGCCCTGATCGAAAGCGCCCGGGTGGAAGGCGTCAGCGAATGGCGCATCTTCCGCTACATCGTGCTGCCGCTGATGCGCCCCGCGATTGCGGCGCTGTCGGTGCTGGTCTTCACCTTCGTCTGGAACGATTACTTCTGGGCCACCGTTCTGGTGCAGGGCCAGCACGCCATGCCGGTCACCGCGGGACTTTACGCGCTGAACGGGCAATGGGTGGCCGCCTGGCACCTGGTCTCGGCCGGGTCGATCGTGGCCGCCCTGCCCCCCGTCCTGATGTTCTTCCTGATGCAGCGGCATTTCATCGCCGGGCTGACCCTTGGCGCGACCAAGGGCTGAGAATAGGAGCTTTCCATGGCCGAAGTGACCCTGCGCAACGTCAAGAAGGATTTCGGTGCCGTCAGCATCATCAAGGGCATCGACCTTGACATCCGCAACGGCGAATTCTGCGTCTTCGTCGGCCCCTCGGGCTGCGGCAAGTCCACCCTGCTGCGCATGGTCGCGGGGCTGGAAGAGATCACCTCGGGCGAGTTGAAGATCGGCGGCCGCGACATGACGCAGGTCGGCCCCTCGGACCGCGGCGTGGCGATGGTGTTCCAGTCCTACGCGCTATACCCCCACATGACGGTGGCCGAAAACATCGGTTTCGGCCTGAAGATGACAGGCCACGACCGGGCCGAGATTGCCAAGCGCACATCGGCGGCGGCGAAGATGCTGCAACTGGACAAGCTCTTGGACCGCAAGCCGGGGCAACTGTCCGGTGGCCAGCGCCAGCGGGTTGCCATCGGCCGCGCCATCGTCCGCAACCCGGACGTGTTCCTGTTTGACGAGCCGCTTTCGAACCTTGACGCCGCCCTGCGCGTCCAGATGCGCGGCGAGATCTCGCGCCTGCACCAGGACCTGGGCGCCACGATGATCTATGTGACGCATGATCAGGTCGAGGCGATGACCATGGCCGACAAGATCGTGGTTCTGTCCGCGGGCCATATCGAACAGGTCGGCAGCCCGCTGGAACTGTATCATCGGCCGAAGAACCTGTTCGTCGCGGGCTTCATCGGCAGCCCCAAGATGAACTTCCTTGAGGTCCAGGCCCGCCCGGCCAATGGCGGGGCCGAAGTCACCCTGCCCGGCGGTGCCACGCTGACCCTGCAGGGCAACATCGCCGCCGCCGGCAAGATGACCCTGGGCCTGCGCCCCGAACACGCCAGCGCCACCGGCGAGGGCGAGGCGGTGCTGGACGCCACCGTGAAGCTGGCCGAGCACCTGGGGTCGGAAACCCTGTTCTTCGTGGCGCTGGCCGACGGGTCGGAAATCGCGGTCAAGGCCGACGGCCTGGCTGCGCAGAAACCGGGCGACCGGATGCGGATCGGCTTTCCCGCTCGCGCCTGCCATCTGTTCGACGCCGAAGGGCGGGCGATCATCAACGGGGATCTGACGCGCTGATGCTGGGGGTCTGCTACTATCCCGAACACTGGGACGAAGCCCGGTGGGAAACCGACGCCCGCCGCATGGTGGCGCTGGGCATATCCTACGTCCGCATCGGCGAATTCGCCTGGTCACGGATGGAGCCTGCGCGCGACCAGTTCGACTGGGGCTGGCTGGACCGCGCCATGGACGTGCTGCATGCAGCCGGGCTGCGGATCGTCCTGGGCACCCCGACCGCGACGCCGCCGAAATGGCTGGTGGACGAATGCCCCGACATCCTGCCGGTCGACGAACAGGGGCGCACCCGCGGCTTCGGCTCGCGCCGACACTACACCTTTTCGTCGGCAAGCTGGTGGCGCGAAAGCGCCCGCATCGTCGAGGCCCTTGCGCGGCGCTATGGCGACCACCCCGGCCTGGCGGGCTGGCAGACCGACAACGAATATGGCTGCCACGACAGCACCCTTTCGTGGGGCCCCGAGGACCTGCGCGCCTTCCGCGACTGGCTGCGCCGCCGCTACCAGTCGCCCGACCAGCTGAACGAGGCCTGGGGATCGGTGTTCTGGTCGATGGAGGTCGCCTCCTTCGACCAGGTCAGCCTGCCCACCGGCACGGTGACTGAACCCAATCCCGCCCAAAGGATGGATTTCTGGCGCTTTCACTCCGACCAGATTGCCGCCTACGACAAGATGCAGTGCGACATCCTGCGCGCCCATTCGCCGGGCCGCTGGATCACCCACAACTTCATGGGCTTCGTCTCGGACTTTGACCATTTCCAGGTGGCCGAGAACCTGGACCTGGCCTCGTGGGACAGCTACCCGATCGGTTTCGTCGAGAAGTTTCCCTTCAACGAGGGCGAGCGCAACCGCTGGGCCGAAACCTCGCACCCCGACATCGCACCCTGGCACAACGACCTGTATCGCGGCGTCGGGCGGGGGCGGTTCTGGATCATGGAGCAGCAGCCCGGCCCGGTGAACTGGGCCGCCTGGAACCCGGTTCCCAAGCCCGGCATGGTGCGCCTCTGGACATGGGAGGCGCTGGCGCATGGGGCCGAGGTGGTCAGCTATTTCCGCTGGCGGCAGGCCCCCTTCGCACAGGAACAGTTCCACGCCGGGCTGAACCTGGCCGGCCTGGACGAATTGTCGCCCGGCGGGGCCGAGGCCGCGCAGGTGGCGCAAGAGCTTGCCGCCCTGCCGCCGCTGCCCGCCACCACCCGCGCGCCAGTGGCCTTCGTCTTCGACTACGCCAGCCATTGGGCGACGGTGGTCCAGCCACAGGGCCGCGACTTCCGCTATGAGGAACTGGTGTTCCGCTGGTACGAGGCGTTCCGGCGGCTGGGGCTGGATATCGACGTCCTGCCCCCCGGCGCGCCGCTGGACGGCTATGCACTGGTCGTCGTGCCGACGCTGATCCATGTGACCGACGCCGCCCTTGCGGCCCTTGCGGCCGCCCCCGGCCAGCTGCTGATCGGCCCCCGCGCCGGATCGCGCGACCGCAGCTTTCGCATCCCCGAGGGCCTGCCGCCCGGCCCCCTGGGCGGCTTAACCGGAACGCGGGTCATCCAGGTCGCCTCGCTGCGGCCCGGGCTGGTACATCCGGTCTCAGGCGCGATCAGCGGCCACGTCACCCGCTGGCGCGACCATGTCGAAACCACGGCCGAGGTGCTGGCCCGTTTTGCCGACGGTGGCCCCGCCCTGACCCGCAAGGGCCGCGTGACACAGCTGCACGGCTGGCCGGACGAAACCCTGCTGACAGCCCTTGCCACCCAGACGGCCGCCGCCGCAGGCCTGCAGACGCTGCCCCTGCCACCCCACATCCGCCTGCGCCGCCGGGGCGACTGGTGGGTCTTCACCAACTACGGCCCCGAAAGCTGGACCCTGCCGCCCGGCTTCCACTGCCTCATGGGCGGCGAAACCCTGCCGCCGCAGGGCGTGACCATTGCCACCAGGGTCCCGGCATGACCCGCTGGCGGATCGACGCGCCGGGGCAGACGCTGGCCGTTGCAGCGACCGAGGGCCTGCCCCGCGTGATCTGGTGGGGGCCGCCCCTGCCGCCGGACGAAGACCTGGCCGAACTGGACCGCGCCCAGCACTCCGACCTGACCGGCGGGATGCTCGACCGCCTGCCCGACCTGACGCTGTGCCCCCTGCCCGCCGCCGACTGGCAGGGCCAGCCGGGGCTGGAGGTGGCGGATGAAACTGGCAACACTTTTCATCCGCGTCTGGTGTTCTTGCGCGCCGAGGCCGCAAAGGATTCGCTTCGGCTGGTGTCCGAAGGCGATGGCCTGACCCTGGTCCACCACCTGCAGGCCCACCCCACCGGCACCATCGCCCTGACCGCCGAGGTGCAGGCCAGCCGCCCGCTTCGCCTGCGCTGGCTGGCCGCCGCCGCGCTGCCGCTGCCCCAGCAGGATGCCGAGATGATCGAGGTCTCGGGCCGGTGGCTGGCCGAGTTTCAGCTGACCGCCACCCCCTGGGCCCCCGGCGCGCGCCTGCGCGAAAGTCGCACCGGCCGGTCGGGCCAGGAACATCCGCCCTATGCCTTGTTCCCCGAACCCGGCTGCACCAACACCCAAGGCACCGCCCGCGCCCTGCACTACGCCTGGTCCGGCGGGCACCGGATGCTGGCCGAGGAATTGCCCGATGGCCGCCGCCAGATGCAGATGGGCCATGCTGCCGGCGCCTGGACGGCCCCCGCCACCCGGTTCCGCACCGCCGAACTGCTGGCCGCCGTCTCCTCCACCGGCCTGAACGGCATCGGCGCCACCTTCCAGCGCGACATCCGCGACCGGGTGATCCGCTGGCCCGACCCGGCCCGCCCCCGCCCCGTCCACTACAACTGCTGGGAGGCGGTCTATTTCGACCACGACCTGGCCACCCTCACCGACATCGCCAGCCGCGCCGCCGCCCTGGGCGCCGAACGCTTCGTGCTGGACGACGGCTGGTTCAGGGGGCGCAATGACGACACCTCCTCCCTGGGCGACTGGACGGTGGATCGGCGCAAATGGCCCGACGGCCTGCACCCGCTGATCGCCCATGTCCGGGGCCTGGGCATGGCCTTCGGCCTTTGGGTCGAGCCCGAGATGGTGAACCCCGACAGCGACCTTTACCGCGCCCACCCCGACTGGGCGCTTGGTCGCCCAGACCAGACCACGGGGCGCAACCAGATGGTGCTGGACATGAGCCGGACAGAGGTGCGCGAGCACCTGTTCGC
>JAGPCN010000252.1 GCA_018058035.1 Fuscovulum sp. | reverse complement strand
GGCCACATTGACACGGCCAGCCGGCCCCGTTGGGGTGGAGCTTTGCGCCCCCCGCCGCTAAGGTCCGCGCCATGACCGTGCCCGCACTGACCCTTTCCGACGATCAGGCCGAGGCCTGGGACCGTCTGGCCGCCGAATTCGCGGGCCAGGGGGTGGACCTGGGCGAAGGCGTTCTGACGCCCGCGGCCGAAGGCAAGGCGATGGTGATGGCGATCACCGGCAAGGCCGGGTCGGGCAAGACCATGCTGCTCGCCGGCCTTTACGCCGCTCTGAAAGAGGCCGGGGTCGAGGTGATCTCGGCCGACTGGGAGGGGCGGCGGCGCAAGGACAGGCGCACGTTGGCGATCCTGGCGCCGACCAACAAGGCGGCCAGCGTCCTGCGGCTGCGCGGGGTGCCGGCGACGACGATCCACCGCATCCTCTACACTCCGGTCTACGACCCGGAATATGAAAGGATCGCCGAATGGCTGTCGGGGCAGGGTCCGCGGCCAAAGGTCGAGGGGCTGACCGACCAGGCGTTGGACCGAGCTTTTGCCTTTTTCCAACAGGTCGCCTCGATTCCCGGTGCCCTTGCGGCGGCCGGCTTGAAGGGATCCGACTTCATCAAGGGCTGGAAGCGCCGCGAGGACCCGCTGGACATTGGTTTCGTCGACGAGGCCTCGATGCTGGATGAACGCCAGTTCAACGACCTGCGCGAGATCTTTCCCCGGCTGGTGCTGTTCGGCGACCCGGCGCAGCTGGCACCGGTCGGCCAGTCGGGGCAGATGGTGTTCGACACCATGGCGCCGGCGCGCAAGCTGCACCTGAACCGCATCCACCGCCAGGCGCAAGACAACCCGATCCTGGACCTGGCCCATGCGCTGGCCGACGAAGCCCTGGGCTTCGAGGACTTCGAGCGGATGGTCGAGGCGGCGGCGCGGCGCGACGACCGGATCCACTGGGCCGAACGGGTGGACGCCGACCTGATGGCGCGCAGCCCGGTCCTGGTCTGGCGCAACGTGACGCGGATCAAGCTGATCCAGGCCTTCCGCACCGCCCATGGTGCCCCGCAAGACGACCTGATGCCCGGCGAGCCGCTGATCTGCGACGGCATCGAACTGCCGCTGAAGCACCGCAAGAAGCGCATCGACCTCGAGGCGCGGGGCCTGATCAAGGGCGCGCAGGTGATCTACCTGGGGCCGGGCTCACGCCCGGGCTTTGCCCGGCTGCATGTGCTGGGCGCCGAAGACCCGCGGCTGTCGGCCGCCAGCATCATCAAGATCGAACGGCCCGACGAAGAGGAACCCTTCATCCCGCACGCGGCCACCATGGGCGCGGCCTTCCTGCACGGCGCCGCCGTGACCATCCACAAGGCGCAAGGCAGCCAGTGGCCCGAAGTGCAGGTCTTTGCCCCCGACCTCTGGGCCGCGGCGCAGGCCGGCCGCTCCGAGGCCGGGGTGCCGCTGTGGAAGCGGCTGGCCTATGTGGCGATCACCCGCGCCGAGACGCGGCTGCACTGGGTGGTGCGCAACCGCCTGGCGCTGCCGAAACAGCCGCTGGGCGTCGACGACCTGCGCGCGACACCGGCGCCGCTGGCGCTGGCGCCCGACGAGGGCTAATCTGCCGGCAACAAGGGAGAAAGCGATGGCGCTGGTGTTCGTTCAATTCCGCTGCACGCCGGGCAAGACCTATGAGGTGGCGAACGCGATCTGGGACCGCGAGGCGGTCAGCGAACTTTACTCGACCTCGGGCGAATACGACCTGATCGCCAAGGTCTATATCCCCGATGGGGAAGACGTGGGCCACTACCTGTCGTCGCGGCTGTTCGACATCCCCGACATCGTCCGCACCCTGACGACGATGACGTTCAAGGCGTTCTGACCCTTGGCAGGCGCCGGGGCGCTGCCCCGGACCCCGGAGTATTTCTCAAAGAGCAATACGGGTCAGGGCCGTCTGCGCGTTGCTCTTTCGGAAATACTCCCGCGCGGCGCGCAAACGCCGAGCCGGTTGCGCGTTCTTCACGCGCAGAGGCGAGACAAAAGGCTTGCGGCGACCAGCCGCACAATTTCGATCCCGCCGGCTAAAGCCAGCGCGACCGGCCGGTTCCGGTGGCGGCGGCGGTGCTGGCGAAACCGTCGCGGGCCAGCAGCGCGTCAAGGCCCGTCGCGATGCGGGCGGCCAGGCCGATGCCGTGATAGACCATCGCGGTGTAAAGCTGCACCGCGCTTGCTCCGGCGCGGATCTTCTCATAGGCCTCTGCGGCCGAAGAGATGCCGCCGACGCCGATCAGGGGCAGCCGACCTTCGGTCAGCTGCGACAGGCGGGCCAGCACGCGGGTGGACTTTTCGAACAAGGGCGCACCGGAAAGCCCGCCCTGCTCGCCGCGATGTACAGATTTCAAACCTTCGCGCGACAGCGTGGTGTTCGTCGCGATGATCCCCGACAGGCCGGCGGCCAAAGCCACCTCGGCGATCTGGGCCAAGTCGTCGTCGGTCAGGTCGGGGGCGATCTTCAGGAACACCGGGATGGCGCGGGGCAGGCCGGAGCGGGCCTCCATCACGCCGGCCAGCAGGGCGGCCAGGGCGGCGGGGCCTTGCAGGTCACGCAGTTTCTCGGTGTTGGGCGAGCTGACATTGACGGTGGCGAAATCGACATGCGGCCCGCAGGCCGCCAGCACGCGGGCGAAATCGGCGGCGCGGTTGTCCGAGGTCTTGTTGGCGCCCAGGTTCAGGCCCACCGGAACGGCGGTGCGGGGCCGGGCGGCCAGGCGCTGGCCGATCGCTTCGGCGCCGTCGTTGTTGAAGCCGAAGCGGTTGATCGCCGCCTGGTCCTCGGTCAGCCGAAAGAGCCGCGGCCTGGGGTTGCCGGGCTGCGGCAGCGGGGTGGCGGCGCCGACCTCGATAAAGCCGAAGCCCGACCGCGACAGGGCCGCGATGGCGGTGGCGTTCTTGTCGAAGCCCGCGGCCAGGCCGACGGGGTTCGGCAGCGCCATGCCGGCCAGGTCGGTCGCCAGCCGGGACGAGGTGACGGGGCCGGGCAGCGGCACCAGCCCCGCCCGCAGCGCGGTCAGCGCAAGGCCATGGGCGCGCTCGGGGTCAAGCCGGCGCAGCGCGGCCAGGCCGAGGGACTCGGCCAGGCTCACCACAGGCCTTCGGGAAAGATGTGGCCGGTGGCGCCCAGTGGCAGGGACTTGTCCCAGACCACTTCGGAGAGGCTCAGGCGCCGGTAGAGGTGCGGAAACAGCGCCCCCCCGCGCGAGGGTTCCCATTTCAGCGCCGGGCCCAGGCGGTCGGCGTCAAAGGCAACCAGGACCAGGTCGCTTTCGGTGGCGAACCACTTGGCGGCGGTTTCGGCGACCTGGGCGGCGGTCGAGAAATGGATGTAGCCATCGGCCAGGTCCACTGGCGCCCCCGGCGTTTCGCCGGCGGCGCGGAAGGCATCCCATTCGGGGCGGCGGAGGATCTTGTAGATCAGCATGGGTCGGGGAAATAGCTGCGAAACCCCGCGCTGGCAATGGCGATGGCCGGGCCGGGCCGGCCGGCCCGTGGGCGCGGCAAAGGAGATCGGGCTTTGACAGCGGCCCCGCCGGCGGCGCAGACTTTGGTCATTCCGACAGGACAATCGCAGGGAGAATCGCGATGAAGGGGATTTCCGCACTGGCCATGCTGGCCGCGCTGGCCGCCGTTCCGGCCGGGGCCGAGACGGTGAAGCTGACGCTGCTGGGGGTGGGGGATGTCTACAACTTCGAGGAAGAGGACGGCCGCGGCGGCTTTGCCCGGCTGAACGCGGTTGCGAAAGCCGAGCGCGCGGCGAACCCGAACACGCTTTATCTGTTCAACGGCGACATGCTGTCGCCCTCGCTGGCCTCGGGGTTCGACCTGGGGCAGAACACCATCGACTTCACCAACCTGGTGCCTTTCGACCTGGCGGTGCCGGGCAACCACGAATTCGACTTCGGGCCGGAGAATTTCTTCGAGAAGATGAAGGCGTCGACGTACCCCTGGGCGGCGATCAACCTTACCAACGGTGACGGCAGCGCCATCGAGGGCCTGGGCGGGGTGATGATCAAGGAGGTGGCGGGGCTGAAGGTGGCGCTGATCCCGGTGGCGCAGGATACCAGCCCCGAGGTGTCTTCGACCGGCAGCCTGAAGTTCGGGCCGACGGTCGACATGGGCATCGCCGCCGCCAAGGCGGCGCGCGACGAGGGTGCCGACATCGTGGTGGGCGTGGTGCAGACCAACATGGAGAACGACCGCGCGCTGATGGCCAGCCATGCCTTCGACGTGATCCTGTCGGGCGACGACCACACCTATGCCACCGCCTATGACGGGGTGACGGCCTATGTCGAGACCAGCGTGGACGGCCAGCTGCTGACCCCGGTCGACCTGACGGTCGAAGTGACCGTCAAGGACGATGGCAGCCGCGAGATCAGCTGGACGCCGGCCTTCCGCTTCATCGACACCGCGACGGTGACGCCCGACCCCGAGACGGTGGCGATGGCCGATGCGCTGCGGGCAAAAATGGACCAGACGCTGGATGTCGAGATCGGCACCCTCGAGGCGCCGCTGGACAGCCGCCGCAACGTCGTGCGGGCCGAGGAATCGACGATGGGCAACCTGATCGCGGATGCGATGCGCGCGGCGACCGGGGCGGATATCGCGATCATGAACGGCGGCGGCATCCGCGGCGACACCACCTATGACGCCGGCCGCAAGCTGACGCGGCGCGACATCCTGACCGAACTGCCGTTCGGCAACGTCACCGTGGTGACGGAATTGCCGGGGTCTCAGGTCCTGCTGGCGCTGGAGAACGGGGTGAGCCAGGTCGAGAAGGGCGCGGGCCGCTTCGCGCAGGTCTCGGGGCTGAGCTATGCCTTCGATGCCTCGGCAGAGCCGGGCGCGCGGGTCAGCGAGGTGATGGTGGGCGGCGCGGCGCTGGAGGCGGACAAGGTCTACAAGGTGGCCGTCAACGACTACATCCTGGGCGGCGGCGACGGCTATGCGTCTCTGGGCGGCGGCCGGCTGGTGACCGACGGGCCGACCGGCAGCCTGGTGGCCAATGACGTGATGGCCTATGTCGAGAAGCTTGGGTCGGTGAAGATGGCGGTCGAGGGCCGGATCAGGAAAGTCGGCGGCTGATCGGCGTTTGCGGGGAAGAGAGCGATTTTTCGTCGAAAAATCGGGGGCAGGTCCGTCGGGCGCTGCCCCCCTTGCATCCGGGGGCTGTCGATCCTTCGTCGAAGGATCGCGGTCGCTCAGGCAGTCAGCGCCGCCAGATGTCCGGAAAAGGCCGGGCTGGCCATCAGCGCCCGGCAGCGGGCAAAGCGGGTGTCGGCATAGGCGCGGAAGTCATCCGCCGGGTTGCCGTCGGCCAGCTGGATCAGGCCCCAGAGCGTCCACAAGAGGTCGCACATCGCCTTGTAGATCACCATCCGGGCCTGGTCCCGCGCCGGGGGCGGGCCGCCGAAATAGGCCTTCAGCATCTCGTCTTCCTGCGCCGCGTCGAAGCCTGCTTCGACCGACAGGTCGCCCAGGTCCCACATCGGGTCGTTCATGCCGGAATATTCCCAGTCGACGATCCACATCCGGTCGCCGGTATCCAGGAAATTCTCGCACAGCGGATCGCAGTGGCAGGGGGCCAGCGGCAGGGGGCGGGCGGCCAGGGCGGTGCGGACGGCGCCGGCCTCGTGCAGGATGTCATGGTAGCCGGTGGGTAGGGCGACGTCCTTGCCGGAGAGAAGGCGCAGGTAGTCGTCGATCATCGCGAACAGTTCGAACCGGGCGGGAAACTGCGCGCCGGAGGCGTGCAGCCGGGCAAAGGCGCGGGCGGCGCGGGCGGGGCTGCCGGGGCGGGCACGGAAGGCGGCGGGCGACATGGTGACGGTGCCGGGCACGAAGCGGGTCAGCATCAACCCCGAGGCCGGGTCGGCGTGGATCACCTCGGGGCTGACGCCGGCCAGGGCGGCAGCGCGGGCGGCGGCGGCTTCGTTGGCGCGGTCGATGTAGGCCTCGGTGCCGCGGCCGGGCAGGCGCAGGACGA
>JAGPCN010000251.1 GCA_018058035.1 Fuscovulum sp. | reverse complement strand
CGGTCGGCATAGGTCGCGTCGCCCTCGGCGAAGGCCCGGTAGGCGGCGGCATAGCCCGCCTGCGACACCTGCCGCAGCCAGCCCGCCACCCGGTCGCGCAGGTCGGTCTCCTCGGGCCCGAACCAGCGCGCCAGCGGTGCCTCGATGCCGCCGGCGCCCGCGCCGATCTCGGCCGCACGGGCCAGGACGGCGGCCTTGGCCTCGGGGCTGCGGCGATAGACGCCGTTCAACAGCGCCGCGCGGGCCACCAGGTCGGGGTGGTGCACCGCGAGGCCCAAGGCGATCAGCGCGCCCATCGAATGGCCGGCCACCGACACCGGCCCCAGCCCAAGCGCCTGCACCACGCGCGCGGCCCAGGCGACATAGTCGGGCAGGGCGGGGGGGCCGGGCAGCGGGTCGCTGTCGCCATGGCCCGGCATGTCGACCGCGATCACCCGGTGATCCGCCGCCAGCGCCGCCTGTTGCGGCGCCCAGGCTTCGGCCCGCATGCCGACGCCGTGGATCAGCAGAACCGGCGCGCCGGTGCCCGCCTCCAGAACCCGGACGGACAGGCCGTCAGACAGACGCAGGGTTCGCGACATCATGGCCCAGATCCTTCAGGTCCTGATAGCGGTCGCCAATGCGGTGGTGCGGGCGCCCCCCGGTCGAGGCGCCAAGCGCCACCAGGATCTCATCCGCTGCCGGCGCATCGGGAACCTGGAAATGTACCGTCTGATAGTGCGAGCGGCGGCCTTCGTCGTGCTTGTCCATCAGCGGGATCATCACCGGGCAGTTCGCCGGGCCGCGCACGTTGGTGAAGGCCAGGTAGGTCTTGGCCCCAAGCGCCTGCCGGTAATGGTTGCCAAAGCGCAGCGTGTGGATCATCGCGTTGGCGTGCTCCAACTCTCCGTCCAGGCCCACCACGGCGGCCTTGCCATAGCCTTCCACCCGGTCAGGCCCGCCCGCCGCCTCCAGCACCATCGCGGTCAGCAAAGCGCCCAGTTCGGGCGCGACGGCGTGGATTTCCGGCTTCAGGTTGTCCACGAAGCCCCGCCCGGCCCAGGGGTTCTTCAGCACCGCCACCGCCGCGATCAGCTTCAGGGGCGTCGGCGCGGCTCGGCCGCCTTCGATCAGGGTGGTTTCCACCAGGGTCAGGGTCTTGCGAATCTGGGCGGTCATCGGGCGCTCCTTCTGTTGGTGGTATGTTGGTATACCAGAATACCATCTGTCAATATACTCTTGCTCAAAAGATCCCGCCGGACTAGCATTGCGCCATGGATGACGACCTTCGCATCGACCATCAGGTCACCACCCTGCGCGCGCTGGCGGTCGACCGGCTGCGCCAGGCCATCGTGTCCGGCCGCTTTGCCGGGGGGGACCGTCTGGTCGAACGCGCCCTGTGCGAGCAGCTGGGGGTTTCACGGTCCATCGTGCGCGAGGCGATCCGGTATCTTGAGGCCGAGGGGCTGGTGGAAAGCCTGCCGCGCTCGGGCCCCGTGGTGGCCCGGCTGGATTGGCCCGATGCGCAGCAGATCTACGACATCCGCCGATTGCTGGAGGCGGACGCCGCCGCCGCCTGCGCCCGCGTCGCCGATGCCACAGTGGCGGGGCGGTTGCAGGCCGCACTGGCCGACCTGGACCGCGCCTTTGCCGAAGACCCCCCGACCCGCCTGCAGGCGGCGACCACGGCCTTTTACGAAGTGATCTTCACCGCCGCCGGGCACCACATCGCCTGGGAAATCGTGCAGCGGCTGAACGGGCGCATCTCGCGGTTGCGCGCGCTGACCCTGGCCACCACGAACCGCCGCGTCTCGGGCCCGGCGCACATGGCACGCATCTGCGCGGCGATCTGCGCGGGCCGGCCCGAGGCCGCCGCCGCCGCCGTTCACGACCACCTGTCCGACGCGGCCGACCTGGCCCGGCAGGCGCTGGAGAACCCATCATGACCGCCTACTGGATCGCCCACGTCACCGTCACCGACCCCGAGACCTACAAGCAATACCAGCAACGCGCCGCGGGGGTCTTTCAGCACTACGGCGCCACCTTCCTGGCCCGCGGCGGCGAGGCCGAGGTCAAGGAAGGCCCCGAACTGCAGCGCCACGTCATCATCCAGTTTCCCAGCATGGAGGCGGCGCTGGCCTGCTACGACTCGCCCGCCTACCAGGAGGCGCGCGGTTTTCGCGAAGCCTCGGCCATCGCCCACGTCACCATCGTAGCCGGCGTCTGACCCCGCCGGCATGGCCGGAGGCGGCCAAGCCCGATGATCAGGCCGTTGAGGCATCCGGTCTGGAGGCAAACGGCGAATCGTCCCACGGACAAGGTGATGGGCAGAACCGGCGGACCGTCACGAGACGAGCCTGCCTTCCCCGGCTCAGTCCTTCAGCCCAAGCGCGTAAGTGGGTGGGAAAAGCGCATCCACAGAGGGATGCCCCCAGGTTCGCTGAGGGTATTTCGCAAGCAGACCCTCGAACTGACGCTGCACGCGGTGGCGGGCCGCAGGCATGTCGATCCCCGCAACCTCACCGTTGCGCATGGACAGTCGACCATCGACAAAGGCCGCCCGGGTCACCCGGCCGGTGGCCCCGAAGACAAGGGTCTGGATCGGGTCGATCGTGGGTGCAAAGCCCGCGTCCGACAGATCGAAGATCGCAATGTCCGCCAGTGAACCCGGGGCCAACCGCCCCAGATCGGACCGCCCCAGGGCATCCGCGCCGCCGATCGTCGCGGCGTCGAAGATCTCGGCCGTTGTAAGGCCCTCGGCGCCGCCTTCTGCCGCCCGCCCCATCATCAGCCCGACCGCCATGTTCAGAACCATGTCCGGCGGCGCCGTATCGGTGCCCATGCCGATGCGGATCCCCAGGTCCCGGCATTTGCGGAACGACCGCAGCATCTCGCCATCGCGGGCATAGACCAGGGGGCAATGCGCGATGGTGACCCCGTGATCGGCGTAAAGTCGAAGGTCATCCGGCGTGGCCTCCACCGCATGGGGCGCGATCAGCCGGTCGTGAAGCAGCCCGTTCGCGGCCAGCCAGCGCGGCGCAGTGGTGCCGTGCAGCGCCTCGACCGTCTTTCGTTCCATGCGACCCTGCGCCATGTGCAGCCGCACGGGCCAACCCCGCTCGGCCGAGGCCGCCATCGTCCGGCGCAACAGCGGCAGCGTGCAGGTCTCGACCCGGTCGGGGGCCAGCATCGGCTGGATCAGGCCATCAAACCGGCCCGCGTTGAGGTCGGCAAAGGCCAGGGCATCGTCCAGGCCCTGCATCCCGCGCGCCTCGTCGAACCGGGGCTCCAGAACCCCCGGCGCGGTGCAGACCATCCCGCCCGCGCGATAGGCCGGGCCCAGCCAGACGCGAAGGCCCATCTCGCCCGCCGCATCGGCCGCGGCTTCGAATTCGGCGACCGTCTCGCCCCATTCCCGGTAGAACAGCGACGCGATGGGCAGTGCGGTCGTGATGCCGTTGCGCAAGAGTTGCGCGAAGGCATAGCGCTTCTGAAAGGCCAGTTCCTCGGGCGCATACATCTCGTAGGGGCCGCGATCGACGTAGGATTGCGGCCAGACCCGGCCCTTGGCCCAGCCGGGACCGTAGTCGACGGTCAGCAGCGTGGTGTCGATGTCCGACAGGGCATCAAGATCGACAAAGCCGGGCGACACCAGCGCCTGCCCAAGGTCGATGCGGCGGGCAACCTCTCCGGGAAAGGAGGGGCCGACGTATAGGACACGCTGGCCTTCGATCACCACCTCGCCATTCTCGATCAGGCGGTGGCTGCCCTGCGCATGTCCGACGACCCAGCGGGCGCAAAGCGCGGTGCGCCCGGAGGGGCGCTGGCCCAGGGTAAGATCATCAAGCGACATGGCGGCCCCCTGTCACGGCACTGCGGAAAGGGAACGGCCGATCTTCGGAACGGGGTACGGGCATCTCAGCCGGCCGCCTTTTCACTGCGGGGCGTCACCTGCGCCGCCTCATGGTGCAGCAGATGCTCGGGTTTCTTCAGCTCGAACTGGCGGTCCGAAGTGATGTAGTTGTCGGCATGAAGCCGGGCGATGGGTTGGTAGGTCGCGGGATTCACATAGCGCCCGCCCGCGTCCAGGCAGCGGTCGTCGACATGCATCTGCACGACTTCGCCGATGACCAGCACCCGCCGGTGATAGTCGATGATCCGCTCGACCCGGCATTCAAATGCACAGGGGCTTTCGCCGATGCGAACTGCGTCGACCTTCCGCCCAGCCACCGGGGTCAGGCCGGCAAAGGCCAGTTCGTCCACCTCGGAGGCGAAGTTGATGCCGCACAGGATCATCGCATCGGCCAGCCCCATGTCGACCATGTTGACCACGAATTCCCCGGTCCGGCGGATGTTGGCCACGGTGTCCTTTTCGTCCCCGTTGCCGCGGGTCTGGATCCCCAAGGCGACGATCGGGGGTTCGTGGGCGAAGACGTTGAAAAAGCTCATCGGGGCGGCATTGTCGCGGCCGTTGGCCGAGCGGGTCGTGACCAGTGCAATCGGGCGCGGGCCGATGAAATTCGTCAGCAGACGGTAGCGGTCGGCTGCGGGCAGGGCGGTGAAATCGAAGTCCATGTGATCCCCTGAGCTAGCCCGCGACGACAAGGCCGCGCCGCACCACGCGCCGTGCGGATGGCCGCCTGCACAGGGCATCGCCTGCGTTCATGGCCTCGATCATCACGAAATCCGCCCGCCCGCCGGGGTGAAGCCCGTAGTCTGCAAGGCCGATGGCCCGGGCCGCCTGTGTCGTGGCGCAGTCCAGGGCGCGGCGGAAATCCTCGTCGGTGTTCCAGTCGAAGCGGAAGGCGGTCAGGAAGGCGCGCTCCAGCATGTCGCCATTGCCCAGGGGCGACCAGGCATCGCGGATTCCGTCCGAGCCGCAGCAGACCGTGACACCCATCGCCACCAGTTCCTCGACCGGGGGGATGGCCACATCGGCCGGGGCCGAGGTCATCAGCGAGATGCCAAGGTCGGCCAGGCGGCGGCCGATCCGTTCCAGCCGGGCCGGAGGGATCTGGCCAAGGCAATAGGCATGGCTGATCATCACCTTGCCGTTCAGGCCCGCGGCCTGGGTGTGATCGGCGATGCGTTCGACCTGCCAGGCGCCAAGCTCTGCCTTGTCGTGCAGGTGGATGTCCACGCCGGCGCCGGTCTGCGATGCCAGGTCGAACACGAAGCGAAGCTGGCCCTCGGGGTCGCCGTCGATGCCCGCCGGGTCAAGCCCGCCGACCGTCTCAACCCCCATGGCAATCGCCTCGCGCATGAGGTCGGCGGTGCCGGGGCGGGACAGGAGGCCCTGTTGAGGAAAGGCCACGAACTGAAGGTCGACGCGGTCCGACCACTGCTCGCGCAGGCGGAACATCGCCTCGACATGCGCCAGCCCTATGTCGGGGGCGATGTCGATATGGGACCGGACCGCCGTGGTGCCGAAGCGCAGCATCTGCTCCAGCAGCCGGGCCGCGCGATCCTCGGGCGGAGTGGTGCAGGCCGACAACACGCGACGCTCGTTCTCGATGTAGTCGCGAAGGCGCGCGGCGCGGCGGCCGGGCTGCCAGGCCTCTCCCCACAGCGTCTTGTCCAGATGGACATGCGGCTCGACGAAGGCCGGCAGCACCAGGCGCCCGTTGCCGGGAATGGCGTCAGGCGCGGCGACCTGGGGGCCGATCTCGACGATGCGGCCCTGGTCGCAGCGGATGCCGATGGTCTGGCCGTCCGCGTCGCGCAGGTCTGAATATACGGTCTGTGCCATGCTGCCTCTCGCAAGAATGGGGCATGGCCCTTGCGCGGGCCATGCCGGTCAGGTCTCAGCCCTTGAGCCGGGTCCAGATCTTGTCGCGCAACTCGCGCGCGGCGGGGCCGCAATCCTGGGTCGGGACAAGGCGGCTGGAGTATTCCTCGGGCATGTTGATCGCCTCCATCGCGCGCCACTGGTCGCTGAGGAATTCATCCGACTTGATCGCGTTGCCGTAGGCGATCGCATTCGACACCGCGGCGGCATTCTCGGGCTTCATCATCCAGTTGATGAAGATCTTCGCGTTCTCGGGGTGCGGAGCGTTCGCGGGAACGGCGAAGTTGTCGCGGAACATCGGCGTGCCCTCGGCGGGGTAGAGGAAGCGGATCG
>JAGPCN010000250.1 GCA_018058035.1 Fuscovulum sp. | reverse complement strand
GGGCAAAGGTCTCGCCCTGCCGCAAAGTCACCTGCCCCCGCTTCGCCATCTCCAGCACCGCCGCAAAATGCGCCGCCAGCGAGGATCGCCGCGCCATCGGCGTGCCGTCCCAGCCCTCGGGCAGGAAGCTCACCAGCGTCGCCCAGTCCCCGACATAGCCGATCAGCCCGCGCAGCCGCTCCAGCGCCTGTTCCATCGTATAGACATGTTCGCGGTCCAGCACGAAGGGCCGGAATTCATCCTTGGTGCGGATCTGCGCATAGGCGCGCATCAGGTCAAGCAGCGTCGCCGTATAGCTGACCTTGCGATGGTGCGTCAGATCCTCGGGCACGCCCCGCGCGAAGAAATCCCGCCCCAGCTGGTCGCGCCCCATCAGCCGCGCCGCCGCATCGCGCATCGCCTGCAAGCGTTCAAGCTGGAACGCCAGATGCGACGCCAGGTCTTCCGCCGAAGGCCCCGCCTCACCCGGCTCCGGCGGCAACAGAAGGCGCGACTTCAGGAAGGCAAGCCAGGCCGCCATCACCAGATAATCCGCCGCCAGCTCGATCCGCAGCGTCCGGGCCTTTTCCACAAAGCCCAGATATTGCTCGGCCAGCTCCAGCACCGAAATCTTGCGCAGATCCACCTTCTGCGTGCGACTGAGCGTCAGCAGCAAGTCCAGCGGCCCCTCGAACCCGTCCACATCGACGATCAGGGCCTCGGCGGCCAGCCGGTCCTCGGGCGAGATGCGTTCGGGTTGGTCCCAGACCTCGTCAGCCATGCGCCAGCTCTGCCAGCGCCGCGGCAACGTCCACTGACCCCGGACGCCGTGCCGCCACCGCCGCCTCGGCCCGGACCAGCGCCTCTGGCCCCATCACCCCCGCCGCACCCGCAACCTCGACCATCTCGGCCATGTCGCCCTTGCAGTGCAGTGCGATATCCACCCCCGCCGCCACGGTCCGCGCGGTGCGCTCGGCCAGCGTTCCGGCCAGGGCCTGCATGTTCAGGTCGTCCGAAATCAACAGCCCCTTGAAGCCGATCTCCTCGCGGATCACCCGGACCATCCTGGGGGACTGGGTTGCGGGTCGCTCGCCATCCAAAGCCGCAAACACCAGATGCGCGGTCATTGCCATCGGCAGGTCGTTCAGCGCCCGGAACGGCGCGAAATCCACCGCTGTCAGCTCCTCATGCGAGACATCCACCACCGGGAGGTCGTGATGCGTATCGACATGGCTCAACCCATGCCCCGGCATATGCTTCATCACCGGCAGCACGCCCCCGGTCCTCAGCCCCTCCGCCACGGCCCGACCGATCCGCGCCACCGTTTCGGGGTCACGCCCGTAACAGCGGTTCATCAGGAACGGATGCGTCTCGGGCCGCACCACGTCCAGCGTCGGGATGCAATCCGCGTCGATCCCCACATCCGCCAGCTCCGCCGCCATCACCATGGCGCGCAGCCGCATGATCCGCTCTGCCGCCGCAACCGACCCTGCCCCATCGACCGTATCCAGCGGCGGCGCCCACTCGCGCCAATGCGGGCTGCGCAGCCGTTGCACCCGCCCGCCTTCCTGATCGACCAGCACCGGAGCATTCCACCCCACCGCCTCGCGCAGATCAGCCGTCAGCCGCCGCACCTGCGCCGGATCCTCGATATTGCGGGCAAAGACGATGAAGCCAAAGGGATCGGCGTCGCGGTAGAAGGCGCGCTCCTCGGGCAGAAGCTTCGGCCCGGCACAGCCGAAGATGGTCGCACCGCGTCCGACCGTCATTTCTGCGGCACCGGGATACAGACCGCGTTCTCGCTGACGAAGGCGGAACAAAAGCGCCGCGCGTCATCCTCGCCGTCAAAGCCATGCGCCCGCAGCCGGTAGAAGGTCCGCCCGCCGCTTTCCGCCGGCTGCACCACCATCGCCTTTGCCGCCATCAGCTCGCCAAAGCGGCCTTGCAGGCGCAGCCATTCGGCTCGGGCCTCTTCGGCGGTGTCGAAGGTGCCGAACTGCACCAGCCGCGTGCCGGGGGCAATCGTCGAAGGGTCGATCTCGTTCGCCGCCGCCACCGCCACCGCTTCCTGCGGCACCGGGGCCACCGCCGCGCGCGCGCCGGGCCGGGCCTTGGGACGCGGTGAGACGGTGATCGCCCCCATGGGCGCCGGTTCCGCAAGCGCCGCGTCGGTCAGCGCCACATCCTCGACCGCCACCGCATCGCCAGGGATCTCGCCCAGCGCCTCGGCCAGCGCGGCATCGACGGCGACTTCGGTCGGGTTCGCGCTTTCGGTCGGCGGGGCCGCCGCCAGCGCCAGATCGGCATCCGCTGTCAGCGCCGCCGCCGGGGCCGAAGCCTCGGACAGGCCGGGCATCGCCACCGCCCCAAGACCTGCGGTATCCGCGGGCTCCAGCTCCACCGGGCGCGGGGCCAGCAGCAGCTTTTCCGGTGGCGGAGCGGCGATACCCACGGCGACCACGGTGTTCACCGCAAGCCCCTGGTTGTCGGCAATCTCGCCCCCCGGATCGTCCGGGGAAATCCGCATCGGACCGTCCATCGCCTGAATCACCGGCACGCCGTTCACATCGCGCACGGCCAGCTGGTAGCCCCAGAAGCCCAGCCCAATGACCAGCGCCAGCGAGGTCACAGCCCCGGCAAGATTGACCGACCGCTGCACCTTGGCCGAGGTCATGACATCCGTTGCGCCATGGCGCGGCATCTGGCCCCCTTGCTGGTGGTAGCCGCCGCCGAAATCATGATCCGCGTCCCCCATCTGCTGCCCCTGCCTGCGGGGAGGTTGATCCGCCCCTCGCATTCACGCCTTCTCCAGCCGGGGCGCCTGTCGTCAGCGCATTTCCTCGACCGGGGTCACGCCAAGGATACCAAGGCCTGCGCAAATGACAACGCCCACGGCCCGCGCAAGGGCGATTTTCGCCGCAGAGATTGCGGTATCCCCCTGGATGAACCGCAAGCTGTCGTCATCGTTGCCCCGATTCCACAAGCCATGGAAGTCGGAGGCGAGTTCGTACAGGTAGAAGGCCACCCGATGCGGCTCGTGCCCCTTGGCGGCGATTTCCACCAGCCGCGGCCATTCGCCCAGCTTGCGGATCACTTCCAGTTCCGCCTCATGCCCCAGATGGGCCAGATGCGCCGCGGAAAGCGATGCGTCGCTCACATCCAGCCCCGCGTCCCGCGCCTTCCGCAGGATGCTGTTCACCCGCGCATTGGCATATTGCACATAGAAGACCGGGTTGTCCTTCGACTGCTCCGTCACCTTGTCGAAGTCGAAATCCAGCGCCACGTCGTTCTTGCGGGTCAGCATGACGAAGCGGACGACATCCGGCCCCACCTCGTCGATCAGGTCGCGCAGCGTGACGAAAGTCCCCGCCCGCTTCGACATCTTGACGATCTGCCCGCCCTTCAGCAGCTTGACCAGCTGGATCAGCTTGATGTCCAGCGTGACCCGGTTCTCGGACAGGGCGGAAACCACCGCCTTCAGCCGCTTGACATAGCCGGAATGGTCCGCGCCGAAGATGTTGATCAGCTCGTCAAAGCCGCGCTGCACCTTGTTGAAATGATAGGCGATATCCGGCGCGAAATAGGTCCAGGACCCGTCCGACTTCTGCACCGGCCGGTCCTGGTCATCCCCGAAGGCGGTCGACCGGAACAGCGTCTGCTCCCGCGCCTCCCAATCCTCCGGCGCCTTGCCCTTCGGCGGCTCCAGCACGCCGGTGTAGATCAGCCCCAGGCCCTTCAACCGCTCCAGCGCCGCCTCGATCTGCCCGGTCCCGTACAGCGCCTTCTCCGACGAATAGACATCCATCGCCACGCCCAGCGCCGCCAGATCCTCGCGGATCATCCCCATCATCATGTCGGTCGAGAAGACCCGCACATCGGCCAGCCACACACTCTCCGGCTGGTCCAGCAGGCCCGCGCCATATTTTGCCTTCAGCGCCTCGCCCACCGGGATCAGATAATCCCCCGGATACAGCCCCTCGGCGATCTCCGGCGACAATCCGTTGGCCTCGCGGTAGCGCTCATAGGCCGACCGCGCCAGCACATCGACCTGCCCGCCCCCGTCATTGATGTAATACTCCCGCGTGACCGCATAGCCCGCGAAGTCCAGGAGGCTCGCCAGTGCATCGCCCACCACCGCGCCCCGCGCATGGGCCACATGCATCGGCCCCGTCGGGTTGGCGCTCACGAATTCCACATTGACCTTCCGGCCCCCGCCCAAGGCAGAGCGGCCATAGCCCGCGCCCCGTTCCAGCACCTCGCGCACCAGCCCCTGCCAGGCCGCAGGCTCCAGCCGCAGGTTCAGGAACCCCGGCCCCGCGACATCGGCCCCCGCCACGCGCGGGTCCGCCATCAGCCGCGCCGCCAGCGCATCGGCAATCGCGCGCGGAGCCATCCCCGAAGGTTTCGCCAGCACCATCGCCGCATTCGTCGCCATCTCGCCATGGCCCTGATCGCGCGGCGGCTCGACCGCCACGGCAGCAAGGTCCAGCCCCGACGGCAGCACGCCCGCAGCCATCAGCGCCTGCAATTCGGCCACCACAAGCTCACGGATATCGGCGAACAGGTTCATTTGATCACATCCTCTGATGCCCAAGGCCATGCCAGAGGCCCGATCAGAGGTCAAGGATCGGCAGGAGGGTCAGCCCTGCCGCCAGTCCTCCAGCGCCGCATTCTCCTCGCCCGCCGCCTGCGGCACAAACGGCGACACCACCCCGCGCGACCGGAAGTAATGCGTCTCCCGCGCCCCGAAATAGAAGGCGACGATCGCGCCGAGCAGCCACCACAAGGGCTCCGGCACTGCGTTCAGCCCGACCATCCGCTTCGCGAACGCTTCCGGGTCCACCATCGCATAGCTGAAAAGCCCCAGCGTGCCGAAGGCCAGGAACGGCCGCGGCAGCCGGTTCAGCCCGTTCACCAGCCGGTCGAACCAGCTGAGCGCCGGGTGCTGGTATTCCTCGCCCAACTGCCGCAGCGCCGCCATCTGCGCCTCGGCCGACAGTTCCATCCGCTTGGTGGCCGAGGGCAGGAAGACCTCCGCCACCCCCTGCGCCGCTTCCCCCAGCGCGCTCACCGCCGCGGGCGAGCCGATCAGCTTGCCGATCACCCCCATGCTGCCACCCGTGCCTGATGCTGCGCCGCCGTCAGTTGATATTTCGGCGCGATGAACGCCTCCGCCCGCTTGATCCAGCCGCCCTTGCCGCCATCCTTCGCCCGCGCATATTTCCGGCTCGCCGGTCGCTTGTCCGCCAGGGCGTAGTAGTAGTTCCGCCGCGCGATCCCGTAGGCATCGACCAGATGCGCGGGTGCCGCCTCGAAACCCGCCTGCGCCGCGCGAATGGTCTGCGGCCCGATCTCGCCATCGGGCTCGCAAGGAAAGCCCATGTCGGTCAGAAGCCGCTGCAATATCTTCACCGCATTGCCGCCCGCATTCACATACATGTCGAAGACGCTCGCCTGCAAAGCCTCGGGCAAGGCCCCGATCCCCGGCGCCTCGAAGTAATGCTTCAGATAGATCTCCACCGCCTGCGCCCGGCTCAGCGCCTTCACATCCGCCACGTCGATCCGGGTGTCACGGTTCACGTCGATCCCCAGCCGCCGCAGCGTGGGAAGCGTCACCCCATGGTTCGTCGCCCCGCCGGGATCATCCGGGTCGTTGACGAAGCCGCCTTCGCGTCCCACGATCTCTTCGGCAATCTCGCGCACATCCGGCATCGGCACCCCCATTCGCACCGGGGGCAACCTCTCAGGCCAGCCTTAACGCCGCCCTGACGCAGCGCGCGCTCAGCTTTCGGGTTTCGCGTTCGGGTCGACGTAGACGCCCTGTTCCTTCAGCGCGTCCATCACTTCCTTCGGCATGTAGGTCTCGTCATGCTTGGCCAGCACTTCGGTCGCAACGAAGGTATCGCCCTCCATGCTGCCAAGCGCGATCATCCCCTGACCTTCGCCGAACAGGTCCGGCAGGATGCCGGTATAGCGCACCGGAACCGTGGCATTGGTGTCCGTCACCGCAAAAGCGACCTCGGTGCCATGCCCCCGCTTGATCGAACCCTCGACCACCAGCCCGCCGATCCGGAAGGTCTCGCCTTCCGACGGGGGTTCCGTCATCACCTGGCTTGGGCTGCGGAAATAGTTGATTCCGTCCTGCATCG